>JAOZQN010000290.1 GCA_029932195.1 Bacteroidales bacterium
TGACGTTGCCCAGTTTATCTTTTTTTGCTGTTTGAAAAAATTTATCTTATCTATTACACTAATTTTATTAATTAGTTCTGTATTCTCTCAAAATATAAATAAAGGATACGAACATATTGAAAATCAGAATTTTGATAAAGCTATTTCTATTTTTAATAAATCATTAAAAAAGAAAAAAAATACGCTTGAAGCAAGATTTGGATTAGCAACTATTTATGCTAACGAGAATTATTCTCTTTTTAATCCTATAAAATCTTATAATTATTTGCGAACCATAAATATGCAATATGAGCGAAAAAACACAAACTCTCGAAAAGAACTTGAACAAAATTTTGACATAACTCAAAAAACAATAGATAAACTGATGAATAAAAATGCTGATTTTCAGGCAAAAAGAACAAAGGAAATAAATTCAGAACGAGCCTACAATCTTTTTCTTGATATTTTTGTGGGAATGGAACAAACACAAACTATTGAAAAACATAGAGATAGCATTATTTTTGAGTCTGTAAAAAAGGAGAATAATTTTACGTCATACAGAGTTTTTTGTAGTCAATATCCAAACTCATTTTATACTCCACAAGCAAAGGAAAAATATGAAACAGAATGGAAACAAATTTATGAAAACACTTATAATGAGTGTGATAAATTATCTATTCAACGATTTAGAAATAAATATCCCGACTATCCATTTCATAATCAAAAATCGGTAGATATTAGTAAATTTGCAGTAAGAGCCTCTAATCTCAGTCTAGAACTTGGCTATCTTGCCAACAACCACGACTTTTACATAAGATTTATAAAAGATGCTGCACCATACGAACCTGCTTTTGTTTGCCTACAAAGATTAATTGCCCCCGATTTAGATGAAAAAGACTGGCAATCAGCCATTGAC
This sequence comes from Bacteroidales bacterium, assembly GCA_029932195.1. GTDB lineage: Bacteria > Bacteroidota > Bacteroidia > Bacteroidales > JAOZQN01 > JAOZQN01. Next base: position 896 of record JAOZQN010000290.1, read on the forward strand.
ACACTTGAAAAATATCAAAAATATTTTCCAGATGAGCCAAGAATTAATGGATTAATAGATATTTTAAACAAAAAATCTGATAAAATTATATCGCAGTCTGTGAGCAAAAATATTAATACTAAATTTTATGAGTACATGCCTGTCCTAACTACTGACGACAGATTTATGTATTTTTGTGGGCAGCGTCGTAAAGATAATATTGGTGGTGAAGATATTTTTGTTTCAGAAAAAATTAACGGCAAATGGACTAATACTGAATTAGTTAGTCTTAGTTCCGCTCATGCAAACGAAGCTCCACTTTCTGTTTCCGCCGACGGAAATATGTTGTTAATGTTCTATAATTCAGATATTTATTTTAGTGAAAAAACAAAAAATGGTTGGCAGGAAAAACAAATATTTCCAACAATAAATTCAACTGAAGATTGGGAGGCAGACGCATTTTTGACTGCAGATGGTAATGCAATCTTGTTTATTTCCGACCGTCTGGGAGGAGTAGGAAATTATCACCAGTTTAACGAAGAATTTCATGGAAGTGCTACAGGAAATTCTGATATTTATATATCAGAAAAAAACAAAAATGGAACTTGGAGCGAGCCGATAAATATTGGCTCAAAAATAAATACACCTTTCGCAGAACGAAGTCCATTCTTTCACCCAGACATGAAAACACTGTATTTCAGCTCAGAAGGACATAATAGTCTGGGCTTTCTTGACGTTTTTAAAACAACAAGACTCAACGATAGTTCGTGGACAGAATGGAGCGAACCTATTAACTTGGGCAAGGAAATTAATACTTCAAATAAAGATTGGGGATACAAAGTTTCTACTTCAGGAGAAGTTGCTTACTATGCTTATTTCCTTGATAGTGAATCTGATATAAATTCACTTACACTGCCAAAAGAATTGCAACCAGAAAAAGTTGCAACTATCAGTGGGATAGTTAGCGACACCAAAAAAAATCCTCTTGTAGCAAATATTGTTTGGGAAAATCTGACTACTGGTGAAAAAGTTGGTAGCCTACAAAGCGACCCAGTTTCAGGATATTACATAATTACTCTGCCTTTGGGTAAAAATTATGGTTTTTATGTGGAAAAAGAAGGATACTATCCACTTTCGGGAAATATTGACTTATCTAAAAAAGTTGATAATCTAAATATTACCAAAGATTTTGAACTTATTTCAATAGAAAGTATAATTAACCAAGAAGCATCAATTCCATTGGAAAATGTTTTTTTTGAATCGGCTAAATATGATTTAAAATCAGAGTCTTATCCAGAATTAAATCGTTTGGTTTCCTTTTTAAAAAGTAATAATACTTTAAAAGTAGAAATTTCGGGACACACGGACAATAAAGGTGAGCAAAATTATAATAAAATTTTATCAGAAAATAGAGCAAAAGCTGTTAGAAGTTATCTGATAGATAAAGGTTGCAATAGCAACATGCTAATTGCCAAAGGCTACGGCGACAGCAAACCAATTGCCGACAATTCCACAGAACAAGGGCGTGCAAAAAACCGACGAGTAGAGTTTAAGGTTGTAAAATAAATTAATTTTGAGTTTTAAGTCGGCATTTTTCACGAGTATCAATTTTTGCGTTACTTTTGAAATTTTAAAATACTCATTTACAAAGGTAAACTTCAATTCTAAAATTTCAAAAAAGCCTTAAACTTGACACTCATGAAAAACGCCTTTAAGTCTTATACATACCTCAAAAATTTAAAATCAAAACAAAATTAAATATCTGATTATAACCAAATTAACAACACACTTAATAATGAGACACACAATTTTAACCGCATTAGAATCAATTACACACATATTTTCTGAAAAATCATAAAATAAGCAAACATATAAGACTTAATCAAATTTAAAAAATTTATTTTTTAATTGTATTGCAGGCTTTGGTAATCAAGGCAACACGTTGCCAAGTGCCTCCGGCACGTTGGCAAGAGTTGAGTAAAAAAATTGTCTAACCTTACGTTGGTAGCCGTATTGCATATTCATCAAAATAATTTAAAGAAAAACAGAATACAAGAGTTTCGTATAAAATAACGACAAAACAATATTTCCAATTATATTAATAATCAACAAATTACAAAATTTACTATAATGAAAGAACATAAATTTTCCGCAAAAAAAAGAATTTTAAGTTTTAAATATGCTTTTAATGGCATAGCTTATATTTATAAAACTCAGCATAATGCCTGGATTCATACAGTTTTTATGTTTGTGGCACTTACATTAAATATTATTTTGAAAATAAATTCCACAGAATGGGTTGCTATTCTTATTGTTATGTCAATGGTTTTGGTTTCCGAAATTTTTAATACAGCAATAGAATTAATTATTGATTTTATTTCGCCAGAATATAACAAAATTGCAGGAATAGTTAAAGATGTTGCAGCAGGGGCAGTTCTTTTAACCGTATTTTTTGCCGTAGCAGTTGGTGGGATTATTTATTTGCCAAAAATTATTAGTCTATTAAATTTTTAGTGTTGAGTTTTTAATTTCAGGGGACTCCGAAAAAACTCAACACTAAAAAATAAAAATGATATATTAGTAGCTTGAATTAGAATCAAAATACTTATCGGTGTTTTTATAGATTTCGTTTATCAATTTATTTGCGAGGCTACTTGTTCCAAAGCGGAAAAGTTCAGGCTTTAGCCATTCGTCGCCAAGCACATTTTTTATTATATTGATAAAAACAAGAGCATCAGCACCACTTGAAACTCCACCAGCAGGCTTGAGACCTATTTTTTTACCCGTTTTTTCGTAAAAATCTTTAACAGCAAGAGCCATAACATATACCGACTCTGGAGTTGCTCCAATTTTTTCTTTTCCAGTAGAAGTTTTCACAAAATCTGCACCAGCTTCCATTGCCAAAATACTTGCCTGATATATTTTTGTATAATCCAATAACACACCTGTTTCCAAGATAGTTTTTAGTTTATTTTCGCCAATTGCTCGTTTTATTTTATGAATTTCGTGAAATACGAGTTGATACTCTTCATTTAAAAATTCACCAATAGAAATCACCATATCTCCTTCATTTGCACCAGCTTGCATTGCCAATCTTGCTTCTTTGGTTTTTATTTCCAGAAAAGTTTGCGACGCAGGAAATCCACCAATAACAGAAGCTAATCTAATATTTTTATCATTCACACCTTTGTGTATAGCCTCTACATAGTTTGGATAAACACAAATTGCAGCAACATTGGGCATTTCAGGATAAGATTCCTTAAATTTATTTACCTGATTTACAATATTTTGTATTCCTCTGTTATTATCTGTGCAATTTAAAAAAGTAAGGTCTATTAGACTAAAAACTAATTTTAAATTTTCTACATTATACAGACTCTTAGACTCTTCTGTAATTTTTGCAATTGCATTATCTACCTCTTCTTTGGTTATTTGATGTTTAAAATCTTTGAATAAATCTTTCATATATATAGTGGTTTATTTGTTATTCTACTGTCCAGTTAGTTAATTTTATATTTGAGATATTTTCGTAATGTTTGGTATTATTAGTTACAAGTGTCAATTTATTTGCAATTGAAGTTCCTGCGATAAAAATATCTGCTCGTCCATTTATTTTTCCTTTGTTCCGTAACTCTGCATAAATATTTGATGATATTTCTATTGATTTTTCATCAAGCTCTAAAACTTTATGTTTTTTTATAAAAACACGAAATATAGCAAGTTGTTTTTCTGCTTTTTTATATTTTAATCCACTTAAAACTTCGTAAACTGTAATTCTACTAATATAAAGAAAACCATATTTATTGATATGTCTCTCTACGTTTTTAACTACAATTGTATGATTCTTAAGATAATAAGAAAGTATATCGGTGTCAATAATTATTTGTTTCATCTTAAAATAAATTATCTATTCGTTCTTGCATCAAAAAATTATTTGTTTCTCTTTCCTCATTTAAGTTATAGATAAACTCGTCCCAATTAAAATTAATATTATTATTTTTTGTTTTGGGTAAGTTTACTCTGAATGTATAGACAATATCAAATATATTAGTCAAATAATCATCAGGAAACTGAGTTAATTCGTTAAAAATATTTTTTAACATTATTTCTTTATGTGTGTATGTATTTGTTTCCATAAGTAAGTAGATTTACGATTTTAAATTTACGATTGACGATTGGTGGACTCCTTATTATCAATTGATTATAATAAAAATTCCAAAATTTGAACTGCATTTGTAGCTGCTCCTTTCCGCAAGTTATCTGCTGTAATCCAAAGATTTATAGCGTTTTTTTGCGAAAAATCTTTTCTTATTCTGCCAACAAAAACATCGTTTTTATTGTGAGCAATTATTGGCATTGGATAAATATTATTCTCAATATCGTCTTGCAAAATAATTCCTTTAGTATTTGCAAATATAGTTTTTATTTTGTTAATATTCACGTTTTTTTCAAATTCTATATTTACAGATTCAGAATGCCCTCCTAAAACGGGTATTCTAACTGCCGTAGCAGTCAGCGAAATATTATAATCGTCTAATATTTTGTGGGTCTCATTTATTAATTTCATCTCTTCTTTGGTATATCCATTTTCTGTAAAATCGTCGCAATGTGGAATACAATTTTTATCAATTTGATGAGGATATTTTTTTTTGCCTTCAATATTTTGCCGCTCATTTTCCATTTGTTCAATTGCTGCAATTCCCGAGCCAGAAACAGATTGATATGTAGAAACCACAACTCGTTTTATTTTAAATTCTTTATGCAAAGGAGCAAGTATCATAACAAGCTGAATAGTAGAACAATTAGGGTTAGCAATTATTTTGTCTTCCTCTGTTAAAATATTTGCATTAATTTCTGGCACAATCAATTTTTTTGTTTTATCCATTCTCCATGCCGACGAGTTATCAATAACAACTGTTCCTTGCTCAGCAAATTTTGGAGCATATTTTAATGAAGTGTTGCCACCTGCCGAAAATATTGCAAAATCTGGCTTTTTATTTATTGCCTCTTCAATTCCTACTACTTTATATTTTTTATCATTAAAAATAATTTCTTTGCCCACAGATTTTTCTGTTGCCACAGGAATAAGTTCCGAAACAGAAATATTTTTCTCTTCTAATACTTTGAGTATTACGCTACCCACAAGTCCTGTTACTCCAACTATTGATAATTTCATATTGTTTGTTTGTTTTTATTCACCCGCTCACTTGAAGTGAGCGGGTGAATGTGGCTCGAAGTGAGCGGGTGAATGTGGCTTTGCGAAGTAAACGTGTAAGTATTTTAAAATTTTTCATCGTATTTTGTCCAAAGAAAATCGCCAAGCAACCATGCCTCTTTAACAACTTTAGTTCCACATTCATTTGTATATTTTGTTAAAAACTCATTACGAGCCTCTGTTCCCTTTATTGCAACAGCTTTTTTCTCTATTTCTTTTTGATTATCAAAATAAGATTTTTGCATAGGACTCCAAACTGTATCTACGTCATGTCTCATTTCTCCCCATCGCTGTGCAGTGAGAGTGCCGAGCCGATTAAAAGCCCACCATGCAGACTCTCGTGTGTAACCATTTCTTCCAGGAGTTTTATAGGACTCTGGCAAGTCTGTAACTCCACAATAAACAGGAATATAAATTGAAGTAGCAATATTATCTTGTGCAAGCCAAACTACTCCACCAACTTCATTTGGCAACCAATCCCTTGATTGTGTGATTGTTCCATACATTGTGTACCAGCGAGCAATTGTTCGTTCGCCAAGAAAACGAATTGTGTTTTTTTCTTTATTTACACTATACCAACCACCACTTACATTACTAATATCCAATTGGTCGTAAGGCATAAATGGATTTGCCATTGGCGAAATAATTGTTTTGCCATCTTTGTCGGTTGTGGTTATATTTCTTGTCATGTCGTAAGGAGTGTTTTCGTAATAATCTTTAAAAACATCTACAATTTGTTGAAGAGTAATAATTTTATCTGGTTTAACCGAAAATGGATAATTTTCTGCCGTAGGTGAAAGTTTTAACGAAGGAGCAAATAAATCTAAAGTTCTCCATTCTCGTCGTCTTGCGGCTACCGACTCACGGCTATGGGGTGCATAGGCGTAGCAAAATTCAAAAACTTCACCTTTTTTCCAATATCCCTTTTCTTCTGCCACACTATATATATTGTCAGATGCCATAAAATTATCTTTATCCGATAAATCTATTTGTCTTATTCGGCTTGCGTTTGCATTTACGGAAACGTGATTGTCTGGCACTCTTTGTGCTACCCAAACAGCTCCAACTTCTCCTTTGCCCGAACCAACAATTTCAAAATGCCAAACCTCCTTAGTATCAGCAATTGTGAGGCATTCTCCAGCATCGTTCCAGCCGTATTTTTTTGTTAGCTTACCTGCCATTTCTATTGCTTCACGGGCAGTTGTGCAACGCTCAAGCATAAGAACTACAAGTCTTTGGCAATCAATAAGTCCTGCGTCTGATTGTAGTTCGTCTCTCCCTCCAAAAGTAGATTCGCCAATTGCAAGTTGTTCGGTATTCATGCACGGATAAGCGGTATTTATGTATCCAAAAGTATTTTTTACTTGTGGAATTTTGCCTATCGGAATGTGTGCGTAAGAAGGCATTACGAGTGAATCACTTGTCTTTCGCTTATACATTGTCTTCATTGCTCCTTTTTTGTGTTTCTTTGCAGGGATAATATCCATCCATGAACGAGTTTTATGACTATCGTCTGTATGTGAGGTGATTACAGAGCCGTCTGCCGTTGCTTGTTTCCCTACCGTAATAGTTGTGCAACCTTCGGGAAATCCGCCTTCCCAGTCGCTTTTGTCTATTTGCGAAAATAATAAACTGTTGGAACTCAAAATAATAATAAATATTATTATTGCTTTATTAATAGATTGTTTCATTATAAAATTTCATTAGAGATTATAAAACTTAAAAGTCTAAAATTGAGTCCACTCCAACAAGCGTCTTTTTGCCAAACTCGGCGTTGGCTACAAATTTTAAAATACTCATTTACAGTAAGTAAACTCTATTTTTAAAATTTGTATCCGCCTTGATTTTGGCAAAAATACACTCGTCGGAGCGGACTCAAAATTAAATGTTATTTTATATATATAAAAATTTATAATTGATTTTTTATAAAAAAAATATATCTTTGCAAATTAATTATTTAAAAGAACTAAAATTAGAAGGTATATGAAAAAATTTGATAGTCATTAATAAGTAATGCTATGTTGCTAAATATTAAAATTTAAGTTGA
>JAOZQN010000859.1 GCA_029932195.1 Bacteroidales bacterium
AAATATATAAATAATTTTTATCAAAAGTGGCATTAGTTTATAACAAAGTTAACCCGTAGTCGCTATAAATATCAACATTAGCGGGAACGCTGTATTCATAAGTTCCTAAACTTGCCGCAATGCTTGTATTTACGTCTGCAACTTTTGCTCCTGCTCGCCAAAGTTCTATTTTAAAATTTTCGGGCAAATTGCTACTCCAAGTAATTGTGTGGTTTTGTCCTGCTATCCATTCTTCGCTTGCTATTGGTGTAACAATGGTAAACTCAGGCACACGGATTTCAAAATTATCAGAAAAATCAAATAAGCCAGCGTCTCCTGTATTTATAACTTTTATTTTGTAATCGTTTCCGGCAACTAAGTCGTTTGCCAAAGTCCATGTATGCGAGCCATCGCTTTCGGTAGAAATATCAATATCAGAAATTTTGCCTGCTCCTTTCCATAATTCAATTGCTACGTCGGGGGCAATATTGTCTGTCCACTCAATATCGTAGGTATATTCGGCATATAAAATATCGCCTGCTGTTGGCGAAGTTACCGAAATATTATCGGTAACACTTGTGGTAAAACTAACTTGATTTCCGTATTTTGTTCCTGCTTGGTTAATTGCATAAGCACGTGCAAAATAAGTTTCGTAAGCTGTTAGACCAGAGATATTTGTGCTAAATGGGCTTGTAGAATAAGCTTCTGCATTATGGGTGTCATTAAGGTCGGGATTTTCTTCCGTGTCCCAACAAAAACCAATAATTGTAACAGGACTTCCACCGTCGCTAACAATTTCGCCTTCCAAATCGGCAGAATTTAAGCCAATATTTGCAACAGCATTGGTAAGAATATCCGCACCAGACGATGTTAAAAGTCGCAACCATTGGTTACCTTCCCAATAATAAAATCCGTGTGGCTGATTTGCTCCATCATTAAAAATCATAAAACCTTCTACTGGTGTGGCATAAGGAAGTGGACTTCCTAAATCATCGGAAAGTTGTGCTTTTATTAATCCTGGATTGTATGGCACTCCGTTTTGATACAAACCTCCATTAAAGTTCAAATCTCCATTTACGTTTAATTTATAATCTTCGTCGTCAATATCAATACCTACATTTGCATTTAGTCGGATTTTATCATCATTAAAATCTCCATAAATTAAGGCATTTTGATAATTTTTATCTGAATTTTCAATATATAATTTATTAGAATTTTCCTCATAATATCCTGCTTGATTTCCAATAAAAACATTGTGATTTCCTGCATTATTAGTAAATCCTGTTTGATAACCAAGAAATACATTCTGACTTCCGTTTGAATTATTTTCGCCCGAACTTTGCCCAAGAAAAACATTTGCCAATCCCGAAAGGTTGCTATATCCAGAGTTTTGACCTACAAAAACATTGTTATGTCCTTCTGTATTAGTGTGTCCTGCATATTGTCCTAAGAAAACATTAAAACTACCAAGTGTATTATTGTAGCCTGTTTCTGTGCCAAAAAATGAGTTGTGGACACCCAAATCATTGTTTTTACCAGCATCTTCCCCAATAAACATATTTTCGGTTGTTATGTTTAGGTAATTTACACCATGTCCTTTTGCTCCTACTGTTTTTGAAGCAATACCAAAACCACCTTCTGCGGCTGTGGTTATGCGAGTGCTATCTGTATTTATAAATAAATATTCGCCAGTAATTGCTTTATCCATATTTTGTCCGCCAATGGCAAAACCACCTCTGTCTGATGGAACTACACTTTCGTCAAGATAAATACGGACGCTGTCGGGTGTTACTTGGAAATAGTCTAAAAGTCCTTTATCCATATTTTGTCCACCAATAGCAAATCCTCCTCTATCGTGGTCAGAAGAAGCGTTATCAATATTCATCCTCGTATCTTTGCGACTTTGAAATTAAGTTATAATTTTTTAACTTTGTTGCTTT
>JAOZQN010000860.1 GCA_029932195.1 Bacteroidales bacterium
TTTTGCAGTAAAACTGTAACTGTCTAATAATCTGATTATTATGAAGGCAAAAACTCTAGTAACTCATCTTATTATTTCTTTAAAATTGTTTTTGTAAAGATACTATTTATTGCTTTATTTTTCAATATATATTCTTCCTTTTTTATGAAATATAACTCCTAAGTCATTGTAAATATACGGTTTACAAAAAAACTCGTTTTTTTTGATAATTCCAAATTTAAAAGGAATTTTTTTGTATAGATTATTTTAACATCACAGAAGTATTAATTATAATCATAATTAAAGACTAAAAAATTCATTTAAAACTCATATTTTAACGAAAAAATATGCGAATACAATGCAATTGACTGATTTCCAATATCTGTAAGTGCATAATCTATATAAAAATCAAATAACCGCAAGCCAAGTCCCATACTTGGTGTGAAATTTACAGTATTTTCTCTGAAAAAATTAGTCTCTTCACTATCTTTCAAGTTTTTAAAATCTGGAATTGTCTGAAAATTATTTATCCCTGTTCGTAGAAATACTATTTTTTTATAATTAAAATCAAAACCTGTTTGTGGATAAATACTTACAGGATTAAAACTAATTAAGGTATTTCGTTTGCCATCAAAAGTAAAATTCAAATCTATTTCAGAATTAAATCCAAACTTATCCGAAACTTGAAAATAACGGGAAATTCCAGTATTTAAACTTGGCATTGTTATCTCTAATGAATTAGTGGGCAATTCATTATCTGTTACAAGAAAGGCATCTCTCATATCATCGGAGATATTAAAAAACCAAGCATTAAAAGTTGTAGTAATATCTTTTGCCATAATTCCAAAATTCCATTTATTTACCGAATATTGCATTCCTGCATCTATTCCAAAGCCGTAAGCATTAGCAAACTCCCCCTGATTTCTAAAAATTAATTTTGTGTTTACGCCATAACTCAAACCTTTTATTTTCGTTTTTTTTCCATAAGAAAATAACATTGCATAATCTGCAACCGAAAAAAGCTCAACTCTGTCGTAATCAATGTTTCCGTTTTCATCATAAATATTTAGTGTGTTTTGAATATCGTCCACACCAAGACGAATTATTGAAGCAGAAAAAGCACTTGAGTCGTTAATTTTATAGCTCACAGCCATATAATCGTATTTTGCTATTCCTGCAAAATAATCTGAGTGCATTAAATTTACCTCATATTTTTTTGTAATTTTACTCAAACCGGCAGGATTCAAATACCCAGAAGTAGCATCATCTACCGATGCAACCGACGAATTGCCCATTCCTATAGATTTGGCACTCACACCGATAGTTAAAAAATCGTTGCTGTATTTTACAATTTGCGAAAAACTATTTGTAGAAAACAACAATACAATTATTATTAAAATATTTATTTTCAAAGATTTTTTTTTCATTTTTTTCATACTAAAATTAAGAATGTTTTTGTTGGTTATACTGTTCTTTTTTAGGGCACTCCTAAAAACTCAAAAATCAAGGCTTTCAAAATTATTATAGTTTGAGTTTACTCCTGTAAATGAGTATTTTAATAATTTTGTATAACATGCCGTTAGGCACTTGGGGTTTTTAGGAGTGCCCTTTAATTTATAGACATTGACAAAAATTGTTATAATCAGTAACCCTTTTTATTCATAAAATGATTTAATTCTCTCGTTGTTATAAAGAAGATACTTTTTTTATAGACCATATAAAAATCTAACAATTGAGCAATTTCATGAATAATATAAGGTAAGTCTAAAGTCAAAAAATATTGCGTAAAGATACAACTTTCTTATAACTGTAAAAATAAAATTATATAAAAAATTGGTATTTCTTGATAAAATATGTTAAATTTGCAATATTAACAAATATATAAATAACTAAAGTTTTTGCCTTCATTTTATATTGATTATCAATAATTTATAAA
>JAOZQN010000291.1 GCA_029932195.1 Bacteroidales bacterium
TAACTATCTTGGAAATGCCCGAGCCGCAAGCTGGGAAACTCGCATGAGCGGTTCTGGGGCGTAAGCTACCCAATACATCACATCATTGGAGAGCATACGGGTTGTAAAATTTAGAGTAATTTCTAACTTTTTGATATGGTGCGTAATTACTCCCCTCAACTTTTCGATGTGAGCCCTTTTGTCCTTTCATAACTTAAAGTTCATGAATTAATCAGGTTAAAAGATGTTAAAAACTTGCTTTTAAGATAAAAAAATCTTTTATTTGCATAAATGAAAATACTAAAAAACATACTAATAATTTTTATCGTCGCAATATTTCTTGCTTCGTCTGTTGGTGTGTCTTTTATTAATCATGTTTGTAGCTCCTGCGAAACATCTGAGGTTAAATTATTTGCCAACCACGAACACACTTGTTCTACATCAGACGCAGACCACTGTTGCAAGACTAATAATGAAAATAATTCTCTCATAAATACAATAAAACACACAGAAAATCACAAGGCTGAACACAATTGTTGCACAGATGAAGTGGTTATTATTAAAATAAAAAACTTATTTATACCGTCTTCCTATAATTTTGATTTTGCGAATATCTTTATTTTCGTAAATTATTTTGAAGATTTTATAATTAATCTCACTAATAAATTAAGCTATAATTTTTTCGAGCCAGCCTTTGTCTTCGAGAAAATCTCCTCCCCTACCCTCTCCAAAATAGGTAGATTTATTCTGTAGAATTTTTATGCGTTTTATCTACACATTTCCGAATGCCTATGGCACATTGGAAAATGTGTTATTGCACTTTCCAACATATTACAAACACCTGGAAACATGTAAAACTATTTAAAAAATTCTATATAAATCTAATTAGTGTTCAAAAGAATTTCAGTATTTATTAAGATGTAATCCTATAATTTTCAATAGATTACTTTTAACTTTATGCTTTACAACTTTTAACTCACTACCTATAACTCACCACAAATGAAAAAAATATTTTTGTTGCTTATTCCTATATTGTTATCTCAAATGACGTATAGTCAGGACTTTACTGGCTATGTTGGAACAAATCATAAGCACGATGGAGAAATCCATAAGGAAGACCTGAACGGAGCAAATGTTTACTGGGCAAATACTACGCAAGCAGTTGTAACAAACTCTACAGGCAAATTTAAAATAGAAGAAAATAAAACTACAAATTTACTCGTTGCCACATTCGTTGGTTTTAACAACGATACCTTAGATGTTTCAATATTAGAAATAAATAGTGGAATTGTGTTTTATCTTGAAGAAGAAAATATTATTGAAGATGTTGTAGTTTCCGAAAAACAAGACGGACAATTTTATTCGTCCAATACTACGATTAATACTCAAAATATTAGCCTCACTGGTTTGGAGAAATTGCCATGTTGTAATTTGTCCGAAAGTTTTGAGAATAATGTGTCGGTAGATGTGTCGTTTGCTGATGCTGTTACGGGTGCAAAACAAATTCAGATGCTCGGTTTGGCAGGAAATTACACACAAATTTTGACCGAAAACATGCCATCAGTAAGAGGACTTGCGACGAGCTACGGCTTGGCATATATTCCTGGACCTTGGTTGGAGTCTATCCAAATATCCAAAGGAACTTCCTCTGTAATAAATGGTTACGAATCTATTACAGGACAAATAAATACCGAACTTCAAAAACCAGAAAAAGCAGATAGAATTTATCTGAATCTTTTTGGAAATAATAAAGGACGGTCGGAAATTAATTTTAATTCAAGATTAAAAATAAATAACAAGTTAAGCACCATGTTTTTAACACATGCCTCGATTTTGCCTTTTGCACACGACCAAAACAACGATGGTTTTTTAGATATGCCAACCACAAATCAATTAAATTTTATAAACCGTTGGAAATATCGTTCACCAAAACTTGCGGCACAATTTGGTGTAAAAGTTTTGCACGAAAATAGAGCAGGTGGTCAGTTGGAATATATTAATAATGATAAAGATAGCTCTGGCGGACTTTACGGAATAGGAATAGAAACCAAACGCTACGAGGCTTTTGCCAAACTTGGTTTTCCAATTAAAAATATGATAGGAACAAGCGTTGGTTCAATGTATTCAGCGAGTTATCACGAACAAAAATCGTTTTTTGGACACAATATATATAATGCCACCGAAAAAAGTTTGTATGCAAATATTATTTTTGAAACAATTTTAAGAACTTCAAATAATAAATTGAGCATAGGAAGTAGTTTTTTATACGATGATTTTGATGAGCAATTCAATGGCGAAAATTTTGATAGAGAAGAGATTGTGCCAGGAGTTTTTGCCCAATATGCCTATAATTATTTAGACGTTTTTAGTGCAATTCTCGGTTTTAGAGCCGATTATCATAATATTTATGGAATGTTTCTTACGCCTCGTTTTCATTTTAAATATAATATTACCAAAAACACAACCTTAAGGGGTTCGGCAGGAAAGGGTTATAGAACTGCAAATATTTTTGCTGAAAACAGCGGGGTTCTTGCAAGTTCACGACAAATTATTGTAGAAGAGACCTTAGATGCAGAGGAAGCATGGAATTATGGTTCAAATATTACTCATAAAATCAAAATTTTTGATGATAAAATAATGACTATTAATTTGGATTATTATAGAACAGATTTTGTAAATCAGATAGTTGTAGATGTTGAAGCGAGTTCTAACGAAGTGCGATTTTATAATTTGCGAGGCAAATCGTATTCCAATAGTTTTCAGGCAGAAGTTATGACCGAACTATTTGATGGCTTTGATATTACCGCTGCCGCAAGATACAACGACGTAAAAATTGATATGCACGACCAACTTATTGAAAAACCACTTGTGAATAAATACAAGGGACTTTTAACTCTCTCGTATGCAACAAAATATGACAAATGGGTTTTTGATGTAACAAATCAGTTTTTGGGAGCGGTAAAATTACCCTCTACATCAGACAATCCTGCTGAATATCAGCTTGGTGAAAATTCTAAGCCATATTATATTTTGCACGCCCAACTTACTCGCAACTTCCGAAAATTAGAAATATATGCTGGTGCAGAAAATATTACAAACTACAAACAAAAAAATCCGATAATAGCAGCAGACGAACCTTTCGGAAACTATTTTGATACTTCTATAATCTGGGCACCGCTCACAGGCAGAACTATTTATGCAGGAATAAGATTAAAAATAAAATAGTTGCAGGTTGCAAGTTACAGGTTTCGCAAGCGATATAAATTTATTCACCCACTCACTTGAAGTGAGCGAGTGAATGCACCGCCAATAAATAATTAAACCATTTAAACTAATAAAAAATGAAAACTTTAATAACAGTAATTTTAGCAATATTATTTGTGTCTAATACAGCAGTGGCACAAAAAAAAATGGAGACAGTAGTTTACCAAACATCGGCTCAATGTGGAATGTGTAAAACCACAATTGAAAAAGAGTTAGCTCTAACAGGTGGCATAAAAAGTGCCGAATTGGATAACGAAACAAAACAATTAAGAGTAACTTTTAAAACAAGAAGAATAAATGAAGCAAAAATAAAAGAAATAGTAGCAAACTTGGGCTACGATGTAGATAACGTAAAAGGTAATCAAGAAAATTACAAAAAATTACCTGCTTGCTGTAAAAAAGCAGAAGACAGGTAGCAGACTAATTGAAACCACTTTGTCAAAGTTGTAATACCGATTATATTTCCACGTAGCCACAACTTTAACAAAGTGAAAAAACTTTGTCAAAGGCAAAAAAAATGCCTTTGACAAAAGTTTTTTTTCAATAAACCCTTATTTTTGGTTATAATAACATCTCTACAATTAAGAAGACCAAATATTTTTCATAAATTCTCCCCCCTACTATACTTAAGTGAATTAGTTTTTCGGATAAACCCGACAGCGTCTGCAAGACCTGTCGGCGTTTAATAATACTTAAAATCCGAAAAGCTAATTCACTTGAGTATAAATAGAAATTACTCCCTACCAAAAAAATATTGTCCTTTACTAAAATAACTTGAAAGAATTAGACTTAAATTATGTTATTAAGGTGTGATTTTTTTAAATTCCTACAATTTTTATATTTTTGTTGTTTAATAAGCAACTACTAAAACGAGTAACAATTTAATAATAAGGTAATAACAGACCAAAAAAATTAAAATAACTCAATGATTATAGAAACAAAAAAAGAATACGAAAAAATATTTCGCACACATTATAGCGAGCTATGTTCTTATGCCTTCAATTTTATGAAAGACATTGATGATGCAGAAGAAGTAGTGCAAAGTATTTTTGTGAAATTATGGGAAAATAAAAATAATTTACATATAAAAACATCAATAAAATCTTATTTATATAGCTCTATTAGAAATAGATGCCTAAATTCTATCAAACATATTGAAGTTAGAGAACGATACAAAGAATTTAATAAACAGGAAATAGAATTAGAGCAAAATTTGCAAGACAATGAAAGCGAAAAAACAGAAATGGAGCAAAAAGTGAGAACAATAATTGATAATATGCCAGAAAAAAGACGTAGAGTTTTTATTCTAAGTAGATACAACCGTTTAAAATACAAAGAAATAGCAGAAGAATTATCTATTTCTATAAAAACAGTGGAAAACCACATGGGAAAAGCAATGAAAACTTTGAGAAAGGAACTTACTCAAGTTGCATATTTAATTATTTTACTGCTCATTTGCTAACAACACTTTGTTAAGTTTTTAATTTTTAATTAATAACATTTTACATAAAAACATGTTGTAAATATAAATATCTAAAAATCAAAGAGTTTTAAAAACATACCGAACTTTTATTGCTAAGGAATGCTCACTAAATAACTTTTTTTAACATAATGAAGAAAAAGAATAGGGGTTTTTAATACTAAAGCTGTCATAACTATAGACAAAATGAAAAAAGAACAAAAACATATAACAGAAGAACAAATAATGTCTTATTTGCTTGGCGAAGCGAGTATGGAACAAAATTCTCAAATGGAATTTTGGCTTGCTCACTCAGAAGCAAATAAACAGTATTTTGAACAAATAGAAGAGTTGTGGATTAATACAGAAAAAATTAATCCAAAACCTATTGTTGTTAATATTGATGCTGCATGGAAAAATGTTTCGGAACAAATTGAACAAAAAAACACAAAAAAAGTCGTTTTTTTTACAAATAAAAATATTGTTATAAAAAGTTTTACTATTGCAGCATCTGTAATTTTATTGGTAGGATTATTTCTCATTTTTAATAAAAAAAGTCCGCAAATGCTAAGTATCTCAAGTAGCACAGAGATACTAATTGATACGATTTCGGACGGTTCAATTATTAGCCTTAATAAGAATTCAAAACTAACATTTCCCGAAGAATTTAGTAAAAACAAAAGAATTGTAAAACTAGAAGGAGAAGCTTTTTTTGATATAAAACGAAACGAGACAAAACCTTTTATTATTGAAGCAAATGGAGCTTATATTCAGGTGCTTGGAACTTCTTTTAATGTGCGAACCGATACAGTGAGTAAAGAAGTTATAGTTTATGTGAAAACAGGAAAAGTGAGACTCTACTTTATTGACAACAATAATGATACCTCAGATACTTACCTTACTGCAGGAGAAAAAGGTTTTATTAACAAACAAAGAGGAAAAGCAGCAAAAGATACTGTTAATAATACAAAGGAGCAAGCTAATGAAATATTTTGGTTTAATAAAATTCTAATTTTTGACGACACAAAATTGGCAGATGTTGTAAATATTTTGGAAAAAAAATACAAAGTAACTATCATAATTGCAGACCATAGTTTGAAAAACGAAATTTTAAATACCAGCTTTGAAAACGAATCAATAGAACAAATTTTAGAAATTATTTCTATAACTTTTAATGCTTCCTTCTCAAAGGAAAATAATACTTTTACTCTTCAACATGAAAATAATTAAAGCCTGTTTTCTTTTTGTATTTATCTTATTATCAGCAGCTTCGTTTGCTCAAGATAATATTTTATCAAAAAAAATAAATTTAAAAATAGAAAACCAAACAACCAAACAAACATTAAAAACTATTGAACAAAAAACTGGAGTAAAATTTTCGTATAACTCCGAAATTATTGATGTTAAAAAAAAAGTTTCATTAAATGCTCAAAATATAAAACTGTCCGATTGTTTGGATTTAATATTTCAAAATAGTTTGAAATATGCAGTTGCAGGAAATCATGTTATTTTACTAAACAAAGAACAAAAAAAACAGGCAGAAAAAACAACAAGTAAACAAAAATATGTAATTTCGGGCATCATAACAAACACAGACACAGGCTATCCTATAGAAAACGTATCTGTTTTTGATGTAAACGACCAATATTTTTCGCTAACCAACCAAGATGGAAAATATTTAATGGAAATTACAGAAATAGAGAATTTTAGAGGACTAAATTTCGGAAAAATTGGTTATTTTGATACCGTTGTGGTGTTTAAAGCAAAAGCAAATTATAATTTAGATATTAACCTATCCCCAAAACCAAAATTTGAAGAGGAAGAGATAGAGAACAAAATATTGTTCGTCTCCAAACCACTGAATGACAGAAAAATAGTAAAAACTCTTGTTCCAAGAACAACAATTATACACTCCGAAAATTTAAGTCATATCAAGTTAGTAAAACCAATCCAAATATCGCTTCTGCCAAAAATAGGAACAAATTTGAATACAGATGGATTAACTTATAATATATTGTCATTCAATATAATAGCTGGTTATTCAAAAGGAGTAATGGGCGTAGAATTAGGTTCGCTTTTTAATATTGTCCGCAAAGATATGAGCGGAATTCAACTTTCTGGCTTTACAAATATTGTAGGAGATAAAGTTGCTGGAATACAATCTGCTGGCTTTCTAAATGTTAATATAGGAAAGGTAAATGCCTTACAAACAGCTGGTTTTTCTAATATAAACGTGGACAAATTTAATGGAATACAAGCAGCGGGTTTTAATAATGTTGTTGTAAAAAACACAAATGGAATCCAAGTATCAGGATTTTCTAATTATACAGGCAAAAATTTTAACGGCATTCAAGTTACTGGCTTTAGCAATATTGTGTTAAAAAACATGAATGGAATACAAAGTTCTGGTTTTCATAACCTCACAATAAAAAACACAAATGGTATTCAAATGGCAGGTATAATAAACAATACTATGCAGAAAATGAGAGGAATACAAATTGCAGGAATTGCCAATTACGCCAAAGATGTAAAAGGAATACAAATAGCTTTATTTAATTTTAGCAACACAAATTCGGGCTTATCTATTGGTCTATTTAACTATGTTCAAAAGGGTTACAGACAATTTGAATTTATAGGAAATCAAACTTTCCATACAGGCATAAAAATAAGAACAGGCACAAGACGATTTTACAATATTTACAACTTTACGGCAACAGCCACCGATAATTTGTCGTATAGCTACGGACTTGGATTTGGAACAAGTCTCAAAATATACAAAATATTGTATATCAACCTTGAAGTTACAGAAAATATACTTTTTTTAGACGAATGGTTTAATGAAATTCCATATTATTATCAATCCATTTCTCCGTTTTTTCAGCTACAATTTGCAAAATATTTTGCAGTAAATATTGGATTAGATTTTAATAATCACATAGGTATAAACACCAACGAAAGATATTTACAATATATTTCTAATCTCTCTCATTTTAATTATAGTCAGAGCGAAAATAATAATATTGTAAAACAATACTGGTCAGGCTTTTCTATTGGAATAAGTTTTTAAAAAAGCCCTCTTTTGTTTAAGTAATTCTATTTTACGAAGTTAAAAAACTCTGATTATAAGACTTTTAAGCACCAACGGTGCAATAATCAATAACCTTGTCCGATAGGGCAAGGACAAACTGAATAATAGTATTTTAGCACCAACGGTGCGAAATCATTTGCATATAGATAACGCACCTGTGGTGCTAAAACTTAATATAAAATTTACTTGCCCTTACAGGCAAGTCTATTGATTATCACGCCTTTGGCGTTTATTTTTAACTTCGTAAAGTAGAA
>JAOZQN010000292.1 GCA_029932195.1 Bacteroidales bacterium
ATAACATACAAATTTATTTTTCATCGTTAATAACAAAAAATGCCAATTTAGGATTTATATGTAGGAGAATATTATGGAACGATTAAAGTATTTACAAATGACGGAAGTGGAAGTTTTACAACAGCCGACAACTTCCAGCCTTCTTTAGGTGTAGGCAACAATCCTGTTCCTGAATTTGCCGATATTGATGGTGATAACGACCTTGATTTATATGTAGGAGGTAATGACGCTATTAGCGTTTTCACAAATGATGGTAGTGGAAATTTTACAGAAACGACTAATCTTACTGCCAATAATCAAGACATTAATATGGGATATAGTGCATCTCCTGTATTTGCCGATATTGATGGTGATAGTGACCTTGATTTGTTTGTTGGAGAATATTATGGCTTTATTAAAGTATTTACAAATGATGGTAGTGGAAGTTTTACAGCAGCAGCCAATTTGCAAGCAGACGGTTCAAATATTAATGTAGGTTATAACCCATCTCCTGTATTTGCCGATATTGATGGTGATAGTGATCTTGATTTATATATAGGAGAAAATTATGGCTCTATTAAAGTATTTACAAACGATGGTAGTGGTAATTTTACAACAGCTGGTAATTTACAATCATACGGCTCAGATATAGATGTAGAGAGCAACTCATCTCCTGAATTTGCCGATATTGATGGTGACAGCGACCTTGATTTATATGTAGGAAATGAGTATGGGATTATTAGCGTTTTTACAAATGACGGCAGTGGAAATTTTTCAGTAGCTGACACTTTACAAGCAAACGGCTCAGATATTAATGTAGGGAGCAACTCATCTCCCGTATTTGCCGATATTGATGGAGACAACGATTTAGACCTATATGTAGGAGGAGGATCTGGATATATTGAGCTTTACACAAATAACGGAAGTGGTATTTTCTCATCTGTTGGCAACCTGCAGGCAGACGGTGCAGATATTAATGTAGGTTATGGTTCATCTCCTGTATTTGCTAATATTGATGGAAACCTTAATCTATTTATAGGAAATGGCAACGGTAATATATTAGTATATCAAGGACTAGAAGTTGTAAATCTAAAAGAAATAAGCGAAACAGATATTTCAATCTACCCAAACCCTGCAACTTCACAATTAACAATTAACAGTAATCAATTATCAATTACCAATATTACAATTATAGATATAACAGGAAAAACTGTAAAATCAATAAACAAAAACACAAATACTGTTGATGTTTCTAATCTACAAAATGGATTATATATTTTACAAGTTCAAACACAAGAAGGTATATCTAATTCTACTTTACGAAGTTAAAAAACTCTGATTATAAGACTTTTAAGCACCAACGGTGCAATAATCAATAACCTTGTTCGATAGGGCAAGGACAGGCTGAATAATAGTATTTTAGCACCTGTGGTGCTAAAACTTAATATAAAATCTACTTGCCCTTACAGGCAAGACTATTGATTATCACGCCTTTGGCGTTTATTCTTAACTTCGTAAAGTAGAACTAACAATAAATTCATTAAAAAATAAACAAAACAAAAGTCTTTAATCGAGTCTGCTCCGAGAAGTGTATTTTTGCCAAAACCAAGGCAGATACTGATTTTACTTATTGTAAATGAGTATTTTAAAATTTGTGTCTAATGCCAAGTTTGGCAAAAAATGCTTTTCGGAGTGGACTCAAAGTTAAAAGTATTATATACAAAAAGGTATTTTTTATTATACTCAAATATTGGAAATTATAATGATTAAATTCAATAAGCTAATGTTGTTATTTTCAGTGTTTTACATTTGATTGCCAAGTTATTTGTGAATAATTTAGGTTAAATAACTTATAATAGTTTAAGAAAAAATATTACATTTGCAAAACGAAAATAACATATTTTAATTATGATATTGTAATATAAAGTTTATGATAGCTATTATTTAGAGCATTAAGAAACAAGAAGCTCTTGTTTTTATATTTATATTAACCCTAAAATTTTTTTAACATGAAAAAAAGTTTGTATTTATTTGTAGTGCTATTAATTAGTGTATCATCACTATTTGCACAAACAGTAGTCTTTGAAAACGATTTTGATAGCTACGCAGTTGGCGACAAAATTGCAGAAACAGCAGGAGCACCTTGGACAACCTGGAGTGGTACTGTTGGAGGCAGTGAGGACGGGACAGTTTCTAATACACAGGCAGTTAGCCCAGACAACTCATTGTATATTGTTACAAACAACGACCTTGTTGTTGATTTAGAAGACATAACAACAGGAAGTTACAGAATAGATTTTGACATGATGGTAGAGTCTGGTAAAGTAGGATATTTTAATTTGTTACAAGATTTTGCAGGAGGAGATTCAGAATGGGGAATGCAAGTCTTTTTTAATGATGATCTTTCTGGTTCTGTAGATGCAGGAGGAGAAGGTTCTGCTGTGTTTACATACGCTGCAGACACTTGGATTGCCGTTAGACTTTTTGTAAATCTTGATAGTGATTTAGCAACTCTTCTTTTTGATGGAGAAGAACTTGTTTCTTGGAAATGGAGTGGAGGATCTTTTGGAGCAGGAGATTTATTGAAATTAGATGCTGTAAACCTATTTGGTTGGGACGGTAGCAAAGGAGTTGCTGGATATTATATTGATAATTTTGTATTCTATAGTTTGCCTGCTCTAACTGCACCAACAAACCTTGTTGCAACATTAAACGGTGAAGGTATAGACCTTACTTGGGACGCACCAGCAGGAGATGCACCAGATTATTATGGAATAGTTAGAAACGGAAAACCTTTAATTTCAGGAATAACAGAAACAACATACAACGATCTTAATTTATATCCCGATACTTATATATATAGTGTTGGTGCTTTTTATTCGGAATTAGGATATTCGCCTAACTCATTAGATGCAGACCCAGTTCAGATAGTAGGAGGCGTAACAAGAGATTTAGTTCTTTTTGAAATAGGAACAGGAACAAATTGTGGTTACTGTCCAGGCGCATCTATGGGAGCACACGACTTATTAGAAAATGGACAAAATGTTGCTATTCTAAAATATCAAAATTATAGCCTAAACGACCCTTATTATACAGAAGTTGGGTTGGAAAGAACAGGACCAGGATTTTATAATTTTACAGGTTACCCTACCTCAGTAGCAGACGGAGTTCTTACAGCAGTGGGCGGTAGTGCTACCGAATCACTTTATCCTACATATTTGAATTATTATAACGAAAGAATTGTTCGTCCTGCACTTTATACTATTGACATGGATGTTACAACTGATGGAGAAGATAATTTTAATGCTACAGTTTCGGTAGATGAACTTTCAGATTATTTAAGTAATCCAGTAAAATTATTTGTGGCAGTAACAGAATCACATGTTCAATACAGTTGGGGAAACCAGACAGAGGTAAACAACAGATGTATAGGAATGTATCCTACTGAAAGTGGTTCGGAATTAGATTTTACTGCAAAATCGGTAGAACTTGATATTCCATTCACTTTTGATTTTGATGATGCTTTGGTTATTGATGATTATGAGCTTATTGTATTTGTTCAAGAAGACGCAACTAAAGACGTTATTCAAACAATAAAATTTAATCTTGCAGATGCAACAACGGTAGTAAATTTAGAAAATGTAAATTCAGAAAAAATTACTATTTATCCTAATCCTGCAAGCGGTTTTATTACTGTAAACACTAATGAAAAAGCAAATGTTGAAGTATTTGATATTACAGGAAAATTAAAAATATCTAAAAATCTAATGAATAATACTTTGAATATTAGCACACTAACAGAAGGAGTATATTTTATTACAATAACAACAGAAACAGAAACTTACAATACCAAATTTATTGTAAAATAATTTTAGGCTTATTTAATTTTAAACTTTGTTAAAGTTTTATAACTTTGGCAAAGTTTTTTTTTACTAAATTTTTGAAAATATACACATGAAAAAATTATTAGACAGTGGATTAGAACAACAAATTTATTTTTTTGCAATAAATGTTGTTAGTTTTTCAAAAACATTGCAAAAAAAAGACAAAAACTTAAATCCAGAAGTAGTAAAAATTGCAGCAGAATTAAATTCTACTTTTATGGATATTTTAGATTTTGAAGATGAAGCCCAAATTGGTGAAGGCTTAAAGAAATGTAAACAGCTTGCCGAAAAAACACACAAAATATTTATAGATTTTGACTGCGATGAGAAAAACCTGATGAACGAAAAAGCAAATCTTCAAATAGAAAATTCATTAATCTTAAAAAAATTGGCGTTTTTCACGGGTGTTAATTTCAAGGCTTTTTTGTAATTTTAGAATTGAAGTTTACCTTTGTAAATGAGCATTTTAAAATTTCAAAAGTAACGCTGAAATTGGCACTCGTGAAAAACGCCAGTTTTTAATGCTGAATTTTTAATTAAAGGGCACTCCTAAAAACTCAAAAATCAAGGCTTTCAAAATTCTTAAAGTTTGAGTTTACTCCTGTAAATTAGTATTTTAATGATTTTGTATAACATGCCGTTAGGCACTTGGGTTTTTTAGGAGTGCCCAGATATTAATAAATCAATCAATAAAAGAATTAAACCAATAAACAATTTAAAAATGAAAAAGACAGGAATTTTATTAATCGTAATTTTATTTGTAGCATCAAATTTTATTTATGCACAACAGAAGGAAGCCAAAATGTCGTTTGAAAAAGAAAAACACAATTTTGGAGCAGTAAAACAGGACGGAGGAAGTGTTGATTATCAATTTGTTTTCACCAATACAGGAGCCAAACCAATTATTATTGAAGATGTAAAATCAAGTTGTGGTTGCACAACTCCATCATGGTCAAAAGCACCAGTTGCTCCAGGAGCAAAAGGAGATATAACAGCTTCTTTTAACCCCGACAAACGTCCTGGACATTTCAATAAAACTATTACAGTAACCTCAAATGCCGAAAATAGTCCAATAACTTTAACCGTTACTGGAGACGTAGGCGAAGTTGCGGTAACTCCAGAAAAAGAATATCCATCAAAAGTAGGAATTCTTCGCATGAATACAACACATGCAAATTTTGCCTCAATGGTTAATAATGAGAAAAAAACAAAAGAATTATATATTTACAACCCAACAAAGGCAACAGTAAAAGTTATTGCAGACCCAAGTTATATGCCTAAATATGTTACTGCTACTATTAGTCCATCGGATATTCCTGCAGGAGGCAAGGCAACTCTAAAAATTGTTTACGACGCTTCAAAAGTAAACGACTGGGACTATGTTAGAGGCTCTTTATACCTGAATATCAACGGACAAAGAGAAACGAAAAGTAGAATAAATGTAAGTGCAGTTATTACTGAAAAATTTACAGAAGAACAAAAGAAAAATTCTCCAAAAATAGAATTTGAAACAACCGAGTTTAATTTTGGAACAATCAAACAAGGCGATAAAGTTGATTATACTTTTACTTTCAAAAATACTGGAAAAACAGACTTATATATTAGAAAAACAAAGGCTTCATGTGGTTGCACGGCAGTAAATATGTCAAAAGAAGCAATCCCCCCAGGAGAAACAGGAACAATTAAAACAACTTTTAATTCGGCTCACAAAAAAGGAAAACAAAATAAGGTTGTTACAGTTATAACTAACTGTGCCGAACCTAAACACAATAAAATTTTACTTAGAGTAAAAGGAAATGTTACTACTCCAGAACAAAAATAATAAATTAGGCTCTATAGACATTCAAGATCGTTTACTGTAGTTGCAACTTTAGTTGCAGGATTAGGGCTTTGCTTTGATAAAATTATATTATAACAAAGCCACAGATTGCAACTAATAGTTGCATAACAGATCAGATAGATATGCAATTACAATTAAAATAATAATCTGCTATTTATCAAGACATTGAATGTCTATATGAGCCTTAAATTAAAACTAATTAAACAATGAAAAATAAAATAATTTTATTAATTGTAATTTTGTTTGTCGCATCAAATTTTATTTATGCACAACAGAAAAAAGCCAAAATGTCGTTTGAAAAATTAAAACATGATTTTGGAGCAGTAAAACAAGACGGAGGAAGTGTTGATTATCAATTTGTTTTCACCAACACAGGAGCTAAACCAATTATTATTGAGGCTGTAGAGTCCAGTTGTGACTGCACATCTCCTTCATGGTCAAAAGCACCAGTTGCTCCAGGAGCAAAAGGATATGTAACAGCTTCTTTTAACCCCGACAAACGTCCTGGACATTTTACTAAAACAATAACGGTAACTTCAAATGCTAAAAATAGTCCAACAATCCTAACTATTACTGGTAAAGTGGGTTATATAGTAATAACACCAGAAAAAGAATATCCATCAAAAGTAGGAGTTCTTCGCATGAATACAACACATGCAAATTTTGCCTCAGTGGTTAATGATGAGAAAAAGACAAAAGAATTATATATTTACAACCCAACAAAGGCAACAGTAAAAGTAATTGCAGACCCAAGTTATATGCCTAAATATGTTACTGCTACTATTAGTCCATCGGATATTCCTGCAGGAGGCAAGGCAACTCTAAAAATTGTTTACGACGCTTCAAAAGTAAACGACTGGGACTATGTTAGAGGCTCTTTATACCTGAATATCAACGGACAAAGAGAAACGAAAAGTAGAATAAATGTAAGTGCAGTTATTACTGAAAAATTTACAGAAGAACAAAAGAAAAATTCTCCAAAAATAGAATTTGAAACAACCGAGTTTAATTTTGGAACAATCAAACAAGGCGATAAAGTTGATTATACTTTTACTTTCAAAAATACTGGAAAAACAGACTTATATATTAGAAAAACAAAGGCTTCATGTGGTTGCACGGCAGTAAATATGTCAAAAGAAGCAATCCCCCCAGGAGAAACAGGAACAATTAAAACAACTTTTAATTCGGCTCACAAAAAAGGAAAACAAAATAAGGTTGTTACAGTTATAACTAACTGTGCCGAACCTAAACACAATAAAATTTTACTTAGAGTAAAAGGAACTGTTACTACACTGGAACAAAAATAATTTAATAATAAATTAGGAATAAATGATTTAATCTTTTGTTCCTAATTTTTTATTTATTATTAAGAACTTATTTTGGATATATTAAACAGAAAATAGTATCTTTGTTTAAATTTAATAAATTATTGAATATGACTTACACAATAGAAATAAAAGAAACAAGCCCACAAGCGAGAAGCATTATTAATATGTTTAAAATGTTATCATTAGATTATGATTTTATGCAAATAACAAAAACAGATGATAACTTAGATTTTATGACTGATTCTCAAAAAGAAGAATTTGATAAACGCTATAATTACACAATTAAAAATATGGATAAAGGCAAAACGTGGGAAGAGATAGAACATAAATACTTAACAAAATGATTAAATTCCAATTATTTATCAATAGGTTTGCGGAAAATGATTTAGAAAATTCAATAAATTATTATGAAGAGCAAAAATATGGTTTAGGAAATAAATTTTTATTAGAACTAAAAGAAACAATAAAAAGAATAGAAGGAAATCCATATCAATTTCCCAAAATAGAGAGAAAGGCGAGAAAAGCTAATTTAACTAAATTTCCATTTGCGATACTTTTTGTTGTAGATGGAGCGTTAATAAATGTTTTCTCAATATTTCATTTAAGTAGAAATCCAAATATCTGGAAAGATAGAATGTTTGATTAAGTAGGTAAGCAAAATAAAGTTATAACCGTTATAATTAACTGTGCAGACCCTAAATACAATAAAGTTTTACTTAGAATAAAAGGAAATGTTACTATCCTGAACAAAAATAATTGAGTCTTAATAGTTAAAAAAAGTAAAAATAGCACGAAATTTGATTTTGTGCTATTTTTTCACTTATTTTGCTAAAAATAACAGATTAAATTGAACTCAAAATGGAAACTGATGCATTTGAATAATTATATACAGATGAAAAAAAAAGGATTAATAATATTATTAACTAAAGTTTCGGAGTTGTAAACACTTGAATATCAATGGATAAGT
>JAOZQN010000861.1 GCA_029932195.1 Bacteroidales bacterium
AATGGTTTGAAAGGGGGCTTTTAGCTTTTGGCAGTTGGTTTTTGGCTTCGCAAGGCGATAAAAATTAAGCCAATAGCCTCTGAGCCTTACACATTCTAATGGTTTTATTGGGCTTTTTTCATATCAACCAAAAGTAGTTTACACTTTTTTTTATTTGTTTATAAATTTAAAATAGAATAATAATCTAAATTTCAACTCATTAGCGTAGGGTTTTAAACCCTACGTTAATGAGAGAAGGCAGAAAGTGTAAAGCAGATATGAAAAATGCCTTTTATTGGATATAGGCAATAAAAAAAGCCGATTTTAAAAATCGGCTTTTTTATAATAATGTGTATTTTTTAGAATTGCAATAAGAAGACTGATAAATTTTCGTTTCTATCCAAGTTTAGTTTCTTTCTTAAACGAGAACGAGCTGTTTTTACACTGTCTTTTGAAATATACATAATTGAGGCTATGTCTTTTGAACTGAGTTGCATACGTGCAAGCACAGCTAATTTAAGTTCGGCAGAAGATAAGTTTTCAAATTTTAATGATAAATTATGAAAGAACGAGGGGTGTGTCTTTTTAAAATAATCTTCAAATTGATACCAGGCATCGGCTCCAATATTGTATGAAATTTGTTTGTAAATAGTTTTAAGTTTTTCGGATAATTTTTTGTTTCTTTTTCCAAAAACCTCATCAATTTCTTTGATTGTTTTTATCAGTTCAATTCGTTCTTCGTTGTTTTTTACCAGGTTGATTGCCGTAGAAGATAGTTCTTGATTTTTTAATTTTATCGTATTGTTGTAATACGAAGCAAGTATAAGCATTGATTTTGTTCTTGCAATGAGTTCTATTCTATCAATTGGTTTGCGGATAAAATCTATTGCACCTGCGTCTAATGCTGTTTTCAGGTTTTCGGAGCTTGTCATTTTTCCTGTGAGCATTATCACAGGAATATGTTTTGTAATTTCCGACTCTTTTAGTCGTTTAATTGTTCCAATACCAGAAAGTCCTGGCATTTCCCAATCGGTTATAATTATTTGAGGCTGATGAAGTTCTGCCGCCATTATTCCAGACAAACCATTAGTTGCTTGATAAAATAAATAATTGCCATCTTCTTTTTCCAAAATATCTATTATAGAATTAATAATAGTTGGCTCATCATCAATTAAAAGTATTTTTTTTGTTTGCATAACATTTATTTTAATGGTTCAACAGATCTGCTTAGTCAAGGGGTGACTTTAAGTCACCCTTTGACTTATTGTTTTGAATCATTATATTATTAAATCTCTTCTAAAATCTCTAAAAGGGTGTTGTATTGTTCGTTGTTGCAATTAGTAATTGCGTTGTTGAGTGTTTTTACCCATTGTTCGTTTCCTAATCCTTTTTCCTCTATGGCTTTTAATATTTTTCTTAAATTAGAAATTTGAAAAATATCAGTTTCTTTAAGGATTGGTAAGAATTTTTTTAATTCCGTTTTTTGTTCTATAATTATTTTGGCATCTGTTGTTTTTATGTCAATTTCTTTATTTAATATTTTAGTATTTGGAATTGTAAACCATATTTTTGTGCCAATATTTTCTTCCGATTCAATTCCTATTTTGCCTTTATGTTCTTCTATTGCTATTTTGCAAAATGTTAGACCTAAACCAGTTGAATAATCTATTTTGTCTCCTGATTGACTGTATTTTTCAAAAATAGTATTTATATTTTCTTTTGCAATTCCTATTCCGTTGTCTTTTATAATTATTTTTATATTTCCGGTATCTGTAACTTTGGTGTAAAATTTTATCTCACCATTCTGATTTGTATATTTCAGCGAATTTGATAAAATATTTACAAGAACACGCAAAATTAATTCTTTATCTGCAATTATTTGAATTTCTTGATTTTGTGGTTCTGTAATTTTT
>JAOZQN010000293.1 GCA_029932195.1 Bacteroidales bacterium
GCCGTTTTTGTAATGTGTTCACAACCAGCTAATTACAACTCCGAAACTTCAGACATTAATTTTAATAAATATAATATTATGGAAAATAATGAAAATGTAGAATTTACCAACGTAGAAGAAATTACCGATAAAAATTTTGATATGACACTACAAGTATTTGACAAGGCAAATATTTCTATTGACAAATTAAATAATTCTATTTCGCTTATTGGTGATATAGCAAAAGATACTGGGAAATTTTTTGTAACAATAAAAGAAATAGACAAAGACATTAAAAATATAGATGCAGAAATGCAAATATTTTTGAAGAAAGCAGATAATAACTTAGAAAAATTTAAAACAAAAGCTGTTATTGTAGAAAAATTGTTAAATAATTTTTCAAATAAATTAGATGTAATGCTAAATAAAGCAATGTCTATTGATACTGGCTCGGAAAAAACTCAAGAAATTGAACTCCGAACACAACTACTTTCACAAGTTAAAGACTGGGGAGACACAATGAGTTCTATTTTAATCAAATTATTGGCTTCGTAAAAAAAGTGTTTAATTTTTAGTCTTTAGTTTTGGCGTTTTTCACGAGTGCCAAGTGCCTAACGGCATGTTACTTTTGAAATTTTAAAATACTCATTTACAGAAGTAAACTTCAATTTTAAAATTTCAAAAAAGCCTTGAACTTGGCACTCGTGAAAAATGCCTTAGTTTTTAATTGATTTGAGTGTGTAACATATTGGGGGAGTTTGGTTGCAGGTTGCAGGTTTCGCAATGCGATTATGATTTATTATAATTATTTTTTGTATTTTTCATAAAAAAACAATCATTTTTCTTTCGCCTTGCGAAACTTGCAACCTGTAACTTGTAACACTCCCCCCAATATATTAACTCTCAATTGATTTACGAATAAACCCTATCGGCGTTAATATAAAAAGCGAATAAAAACTGAAGTCTCAAAACTCAAAACTTAAAAAGATGATTGAACACAAAAAACAAGAGGAAATAAAACTGCTGTTAAAAGACGCATTTGAGATAAAAGAAGAAATGCAGAAAAT
Source organism: Bacteroidales bacterium (assembly GCA_029932195.1). Lineage (GTDB taxonomy): Bacteria > Bacteroidota > Bacteroidia > Bacteroidales > JAOZQN01 > JAOZQN01. The sequence goes on from JAOZQN010000293.1 coordinate 1,047, forward strand.
AATGAAACTAACAGCAGAAGTTTCGGCTAAATTCTCACAAGTTGGCGACAGCATAATTAACCTGTCTAATAATATTTCTAAAACGTCCAAACAATTTGGGAAAAATACAGATTATATTGGTTCGGGAGCTATGCTTGTGGGAAGTGCCGTAAAACTTGGTGGACAGTTGTGGGCAAAATACAAGGAAAATAAACTCAACAAACAAATGCTTCCAAAAAAAAGGGAGATAGCAACGGCTAAAATAGAGATAATTAGAACGCTGAGAAAACGAGTTTTGAAAGAACACGAAATGCTCGAAAAATTCTGCTTGCAAGAAGCAAACAAAATTTCTGATGTAGGAAATAATGAAAAATATGATATTTTACAAAAAGGAATGAAAGAATTATTAGAAACATATTTCATTTTCAAACATTTATTACATATTTCCGTTTTTTTCATATCCGAATTTGAAGCATGGCTTGCCAATTCTCACGAAAGTGGATACCAACTTTTATCTGGAACAGATATTTATCAAGAATGTGTAAATAAAGTGATTGAAAATAGTAAATTTCCTGAAAATGCTATCCAAAATGAAATATCAATGGGAGCAGTGTTGGCATTGTCCGATGAAAAAGTTTCTAAATATGCTATTCAGAATGAAAAAATTACAAATTACAGCAAAATAATTTCTAAAAATAGAATACAAAACTCTCTTCTATTTTTTACAAAAAATGCTGGCGGTTTTAATGCTTTTTACAAAAATTATATAAAATATTCTACGACTTTCTATTTTCTCACCCCATTACTATTTTTAATATTTACGGTAGGTATTGGAGTGAGCTTCGACTATTTCTTTGACTCCATTTTTTGGACAATTTTTGGTGGATTGTTCGGATTAGGATTATCTTTTATCACAATGAGATTATTTGAAAAATATTTATCAAACCTTAAAAAAAAATCGTTGTTTAAAGTTACAGGATTCGATGGAGTTAAAAACGAGAAAATATTACGAAAATTTAAAATAGCAAGAATAAAAAAACTCTTTTTGTCTGTTCTAATAGATTTATTAGGAATGGCAACTTACTTGATAGATCTATTTACAGGAGGTGGAGGTGAATTTGTTGATGTTTTTTGGGCTCCAATTTCAGGAATATTAATATTAGCACTTTATAAAGAACGATTTGGAATGGGACTATTCGGAGCATTTTTTGGAATGGCAGAGGAAATTTCACCATTTGATTTTATTCCTACCGCCTCAATAATGTGGTTAAATGTCTATGTTTTTTCAAAAGATAAGACTTTAGAAAAAATGGGATATACGAAAAAAGCTGAAAGTATTGAAGTTGAAAAAAGTTGAAAGTTGAAAGTTTCGCAAAGCGAACACGAAATAACTTCATAATCGCTTTGCGAAGTTCACAACCTGCAACTTTTGAACTTTCAACTTTTTAAGGCTCACATTGAAAAGTTGAGATTACTCTAAATTTTACAACCCGTATGCTCTTCAATCATATCAATCTCTTGCGAATTTAATCCATATAATTCATATATTATTTTATCTATTTCGTCATCTGTTTGAGTAATTTGATGTTTTAAATTAATTGTTTTGTCATTAATTTCATTAAAAAAAGCTTTCCACTCTGACTGTTCTTTTATAGGTATCGTTATTTTTATCTTTTTCAACTCTTCTATTAACATTTTAAAATCTAAATTATTAAACTTTATAATTTTTTGACTTAATTTATTTATTCCAAAATTATCTTTTAATAATTCAATAAAATTATTCTTTTTGCAAATTAATTCTTTATTTAATAAAATTATTTCTTTCGTTTTCGCATCTAAAATATTTTTATTTTTGTCTGAAATACTTGCTATTGGAATTGATTTTATAAAACTTATTGGATATTTTAATGAGCCTTGCGGTATTCTTATTGAATAAAAAGTTTTTAAATGATACCAATTAATTAATTTTGAGTTTAAAATTGCGGTTAAAATATAAATATCAGATAATTTATTTGGCAAAATTATGTGAACTGCAACAAGAACTCCACAGCCTTCTTCGTCAATTATACATGATACTTCTCTTGCAACACCACGCATAATTATTTTATTTTTTTGTTGAAACAATTTTATTGTATTTTTATTTAACAAATTGTTATTCAATTCTATATATGGCTTTTTATATTCTTTTTTAAATAGTCGTATTTTTTTAGTTTCCCAAAAATTAGCATATCTTTTTATATTTCCATTGATATATAATTTTACGGAATTTTCCGAATAATTTTCCGAAATAATTTCGTCCATCTTATTATATTCAAAGCCCATTATTCCTGTTCTAATTTCTGCTAATTTATTTAACTCTGTATTTAATTTTAATTTTTGAATTAAATTTCTGCTATTTAAATCTTGTTCTATTTGAATTTTGCCTGTTTTATCAAATAATTCAATTATTTGCAAGCCTTCTCCATTTTTTAAAATAGTCGTTTTATTATTTTCAGTATCTTTTTTAATAGATATAACAATCGTAGATATTAACGCATCTTTAAATACTTTTTCGTCTTTTAAATCCCAGATTGAAAAGATATTAACATTGTTCTGTAAATAATTTCTAATTTTTATACCATAATTTGCTCCAAAGAATTTGTTCGGACAAATATAACTGAAGTATTTTTTATTTTTTAATAATTCTAATCCTTTTTCTATAAATGCAACGTATAAATCAGCACCTTGTGAATATTTATAATTATCTTTCAAATATTCCCTAGTTTTATCATCTTGCTGTTTTACAGCTACATAAGGTGGATTTCCTATTATTGCATCAAAACCACCATTTTCTATAATTTTCTTAAATTCTTCGTTCCAGTCAAATGCTTTTTTTCCTGCAATTTTAGGGTCGCCTATTAGCGAATTTCCACACTTTATATTATTTGATAAATCGGATAATTTTCTACCTGGTTTTGCTGTGTGTAACCAAAGCGAAAGTTTTGCAATTTCTACACTTTCTTCGTTAATATCAACTCCATAAATATTATTTTCTAAAATAGATTTATCTGTGTCAAATAATCTTATTTGAGAGCCTGTTAATTCTGAAATTAAATTGTCTGTTTTTTTGTGTTCTGTAATTAAAAAATCTAATGTTGCGTTTAAAAATGCACCACTGCCACAAGCAGGGTCAAGAATTTTTAAAGTAAGTAACCATTCTTTATAATTGTTAAGAGTTTCAAAAAGTTCTTTTCCTTTTTTAGACAAAGAAACATTTCCCTTTGCTTTAATATTTTTATAACTATTATCAATCAATAAGTTATTAATTTCTAATTTGTCTTTTTTTACTTCGCATAATTTACCAACAGTGCTTTCTACAATATAATCAGTAATATATTTGGGGGTATAAAAAATTCCGTCTTTTTTACGTTTTGTCTTTTTTTTATTTATTTTTTTGTCTTTTATTTCGGCAGTAATGTTTTCAATTTCGTTGAGCGAATGTTCAAAAATATGTCCTAGTATATTAACATCTATTTCAGAATTAAAATCGTAAGATGAGATTTTTAAAGCATTTGTTTTTAAAATATTATCATCAATAATTAGATCTGGGTTATCTAAAATTTCATCTTTTTTAAAAAGACCGCCATTATAAGCAGGAATTTCCCCCCATTTTTTTATATCCTTTCCTTTATCAAAATATTTGAAAAATAATTGAAATCTATTGTAAAGTGGTCTATAATCATCAAGTTCAATGTATTGTTGCCATTGATTTATTATTGTTGTTATTGCATTTGGCGGAATTAAACCACGGTCTTCTGCGAAAAAAATAAATAAAAATCGGTCTAATAATTTTTGCGATTTTTTAAAAAGTATTAATTGGGAATATTGCGGATTTTTTTCGACAATACTTTCAAAAATTTGAGTTTTAAAATGTTTATAGTCTTTATAAAGTCGTTGAGAAATATCTGTTTCGTGAAGTTTTGTTTCATCCTTTAGTTTGGCAGGCAAATCTGCAAGAATACTATTATTATTTAACAATAAATAAAATAATTTAAAATCATTTTTACTTAAGTCAAATAAATTAAACTCTTCATATTCAGTAGCATTATCAATATAAAATCGTAAATTCTGAAAATTAGAAGTTATTACGTATTTACAAATATCATGATTTATTTTATAACTAAATGCTTGCTCTTTTATACTTTCAAGATTTTTTGTTTTTGTTGATTTTAATTCAATTACAGCAATAGCTTTACCACCTTTCAAAATCGCACCGTCTGCTTTTCTTGCGTCTTTCTGGTTTTTAAATTCAGTTGTTAGGTTATAATTTTTATCAGGATTTATTGTATATCCCAAAGTTTGCACAAAAATTTCTCGTAAAAATCCTTCTTGATAATTTTCTTCTTTAAGTTGCGTAATATTATGCAATCTTAATTTATCGCCATAAAATTTTTGAAAATTATCAAAAGCTCTGTTTACCTGCTCATCATCAAGATTTTTGAGGTATTTATTTACTACTGATTTTTGAAATATTGCCATAAGATGAGTTTTAAATAAAATTCAAAAATAAAAAATTTATTTTATTTGCTTCTTTTTTTTAATGAATGCTAACGCACAAATTCATTGTGAGCTGTGCGGGTTGTAAAGTTACTCGTTTATTTTGACAATTCCAAATTAAAACGACTTTGTTTTTTTTAATTATAGATTTACTTACAAACAGTAAGGATAATAGCTTTAAGGCAAATTAAAAATAATAATTAACCATTTAACTTTTAACTTTCAACTTTTTAAGGCTCACATTGAAAAGTTGAGGAGGCAAAAAGTTAGAGATTACTCTAAATTTCACAACCCACATACTCAACAATGATGCTGATATATTTTTTCATATCGAAAATGTTGAGTAGTTTTATTTTTGTGTTGTGGTTCTGAGCATAGCTAAAAATCACAACACAAAAATAAAATTACTTCAAACACAATGATAATGATATAGGCTCTTTTATTCTATTCGTTATAGTAATAAAAAGTATTTCAGAGGAATAATTACAATGTCATTATTAAGCTTGATTTTATCAATTTTTGAATTAATAATAATTCCGTATTTATATTTTATTTTACTTTTTGAAATCTGTTTTGTTGTATTTTTATTTATTCCTACTTCTAAAATTATTGGTTTTGGTAATGTTTCAATTATAAAATCAGGATTTTTGCTTCCTTTTGCAGAAGAAAAGGATATAATTTCTGTCTGTCGAAAAATGCGATTAAAGTATAGGATAATTGTATCTTCTAACATTTTTGCGTATATATTTTCAGTATCGGTATTTACAAAAGATGTTAAAATTGCTTTTCGGACAGATGGGGACATAAAAAAGTATTTCTGAGCTTTATTTATCTTGCTGTCTATTCCCCCATAAGGAAATAAAACATTTAAAAGTTCTGCTTTTACAAGAATTTCTAAATTTTGATTAATTTCATTTTGCGAAATACCAATACTTTGGCTTAATGATTGAATATTAATTTCATCTGATGCAGCAAGACGACTTAATATTTTATCTGCATTTTTAGGAATTAGATTTTCGTTGCTCAACTTGGGTATATCTTCATAAATTACTCGCCTTACTAAATCTTTGATGTGGTCTGTAATTTGAAATTTACTCTCAATCAGTAAAAACCGAATAATATTATGATAAACAATATAATCGTAAATTCGTTCTTCTGTATTATCAATTTTATTTATGAAATTATCTAAATCTGGTTTTAAACTTTGCAAATCATTAAATAAATTTTCAGCATTTTCTGAGTGTAACAAAACTTTTTCTAAATCATTTCTCAAATCGGGTATTTTTACTATCTCGGAATGTGTAAAACCAATATATTCACGAAAATTTAAAGGCAAAATATGTTGAATATGCATTCGTGTAACCAAATCAGCTGTTGATTGTAGTAAAAGTGCAGAACTTCCTGTTGCTACGCCAAAAGCAATTGGAAATAAATCATATAAAATTTTTAAATCCTTCGCCCAATTTGGGGCTTCATGTATTTCATCAAATAAGAGAACAATTTTTTCTTTATAAGCCCAAAGTTTTCCGTCAGCAAGGTATTTTTCTATTCCATCTTGTATTTCTCTGATACCAATGTCGTATTTTTGTAAATAAGCAAGATGAAAAAAATAAATATTTGTAGTGTAATTATTGTAAATAAAATCGGCAGTTTGCCACAGTAAAGTTGTTTTTCCTGTTCCACGCAAACCTGCAAGTCCAATCATTCTAATAGCACTTCCGTTTTGAAAATATGCACTTGTTGTTTCTTTTATTTCATTAAAAACTTCACGAGGTTTTAGTTCTTTCTGTAACAAAGGGTGTAATAATCCATCTTTTATCCTTTCTTCGGTAAGTTTTGAATTTTCTAATATTTGTTGAAAATCTTTCATTTTAAAATATATTATGTTTTTTTGCACTGTGTTTAAAATGCAAATTTATCATTCTTTTACAAATTGCAATCCCACAGGTATATTTATAATATCTTTTTCGGATGGATTGATATAAAGTCTAATTGTATCTTTTTCGTTTTTAGAAACTAAAATATACAAATCAAGAAGCACAACTTTTTCACTTACCTGTTGTCCAGGATGACCAATATTAACCATTTGAATTGTAGTTGGGATAGTATTGATTGTCTATCAAACAACTCTAATTTATTTCCATCTGCTGTTCTTAACTTTGAAATGAAATAATATGATGAATTTAAATCACCATTTTTTAATTTTACTGGATTTCGAGCTGTGTATCCATACAAACTATCTGTTGTTGGTTGTATATCCAAAAAATATTTAGGATTACTTACGATACAGCTTGATAAAGCTGATAAAATTATGATAATTAATAAAATGTATCGTCTCATTTTTTATTTTTAGTTGCCTATCACACAAATCATTGTGAGCTGTGCGGGTTGTAAAGTTACTCGTTTATTTTGACAATTCCAAAT
>JAOZQN010000014.1 GCA_029932195.1 Bacteroidales bacterium
AGCTAACCGCCAAAAGCCAAAAGCCAAAAGCTAACCGCCAAAAGCCAAAAGCCAACGACCAAAAACCAACAGCTAACTGCCAACAACTAAATTAAACACCTTTTAAAATGTTTAGTGTAATAATTCCATTATACAATAAAGAAAATTATATAGAAAGATGTCTAAAATCTGTTCTTAATCAAACAATTATTGATTTTGAACTGATAATTGTTGATGATAACTCAACAGATAATTCGTTGGAAATTGCTAAAAGGATAAACGACAATAGAATTATAATTATTGAACGAAAAAAAAGAGGACACGGTGGCTACGCCGCCAGAAATATTGGAATAAAAAATGCAAAATACGATTATGTCTCATTTCTTGATGCAGACGACGAATGGAATCCAGATTATTTGAAAAATATTCAACAATTAATACAAAATTTTCCAGAATGCAATGTATTTTCTACTGCATGGATAGAAAAATATGGAAATAAAACAAAAACAAATTCATTCTTTAATGCAAACAAGGTAAAAGGCACTCATATTGTTGCAGATTTCTACAACCAAAGTTCAGTTGGGCAAAATCCAATTCACACAATCACGCTAACAACAAAAAAAGATAAAATAATTGAAATTGGAGGATTTCCAGAAGGAAAATGCAAACGTGGAGGCGATATAGAAACATGGCTCAGACTAATGCTCAACAACAAACTTGCATGGTCTCCACATATTGGTTCTGTTTATTATAAAGATGTTAGTGAGGCAGTAACAAAACAAATATCCGATACAGAAATTCCTTATGTTTATTATACTGTAAAAGAACTTTTGAAAATAGAACAAAAAAAACAAGTTGAGTTAAAAAAATATTCAAATTATTATTCTAAAATGGCTATTTTGCACTCAATTGTTCTAAATACAAATAAAAAAAACATCATCAAAGGTTTTTATAAAGAAGTTGATATTATATACTACATATTTTTTAAGATTTTAATAATTTTTCCTTCATTTATTTTATTACCTTTGTATAAAATATACCGAAAATTAATGCTAAAATTTAGCAAAAGCGATTTAGGATAATGAAAAAAAATATACTCTTTATAGGAGCTCATTTCGATGATATAGAACTCGGAGCAGGTGGCACTTTTTTAAGGCATGTTTCAGAAGGAGATAATTGTTATATGCTGGTTATCACAGATTCAGCCTATTATAATTATGATGGAACTCCAATAAGAGACGTTAAAACAGCGGCACGAGAAGGTAAAAATGCCGCAAAAATTTTGGGTGCAAAAAAACTTATTTCAGTTGGTTTGGAAACAAAAACTTTGCAATACGGTTTCAAATTAATTGAAATTATAAACAAAGTTATTGACGACCATAAAATTGATGCAATTTACACACACTGGAATAAAGACGTGCATCAAGACCACAGTGCTATTGGAAAAGCAACTCTGAATGCAGGCAGACATGTGAGAAATATTTTAATGTATAGAAGTAATTGGTATCAGACAACCGAATTTTTTAGGGCTAATTATTTTGTAGATATTTCTAATTTTATTGATAAAAAAATAGAATCCGTAAAAGCCCACGAGAACGAATACAAAAAATTTGGACAAGGTTGGATAGATTTTTTTGTTAATGAAAATTCTAATACGGGAAAACGAAACGGTATAAAATATGCCGAAGAATTTGAAATTGTAAAACTCTTAAAATAATGAAATTAAAAAAAACTGGTTTAATATTACAAGTCCGAACTGGCTCAACTCGTTTGCCAAATAAAATTTTCAAACTTTTAAATGGCTATCCAATAATTGAATACATAAGCGAAAGAGTAAAACAAATAAAAGCCGACTGCGAACTTATTATTGCAACAACAGATAAAAAACAAGACGACCCAATAGAATATTTCGCAAAAAAAAATAACATCTCATATTTCAGAGGAAGCGAAGACAATGTGTTGGAACGCTATTATTTGACAGCAAAAAAGTTTAATATTAATAATATTATCAGGCTCACGGGAGACAATCCTTTTCTTGAAGCCGATTTTGTCGATTTATTGCTTAATTTTCATATTTTGGGAAATTATGATTTTAGCACAAACAAAGGCGAATACGGAAGCAATGCTCCAATTGGAACTGGCATGAGTATTATTTCTTTTTCGGCTCTCGAAAAATCATATAAAAATGCAATAACAAAATACGAAAAAGAACATGTAATTCCTTATATTTTAGATAATAAAAATAAATTTAATTTCGGAATACATAAAATTGAAACCCTTAAGCAAGATTTTTCAAACATCGCCTTAACAATTGACACACAGGAAGATTTTGATAAAATGGAAAATATTGCAAAACAATTAAATATAACACCCGAAAATTATGTTTCGGTTTACAAAATAATAAGTAACTTAAAAATCTAAAATGAAAATTATTTTAGATTGCTATTAGCTTTTGGCTATTGGCAAAAAAAAGAAGTTCACTTAAAAATAGATTTGTTTTTCTGCAAAATAGCTAATTGCCAAAAGCAAATTTTATTTTAGATTTTTAAGAGTAATTTATAAAACATTCTAAATTACTATTTATCAGGCGAAAGCTAATTAAAAACTAAAGACTAAAAATTAAAAACTATTGTTATGGAGCAAGTAATAATTGATAATAAAATAATAGGAAAAAATGCAAATACTTATTTTATTGCAGAAATAGGTGGAAATTTTAATGGTTTTGATGAAGGCAAAAATATTATTGATGCAGGAATAAAAGTTGATATTGATGCTATAAAATTTCAAACATTTGAGGCAGATACAGTTACTATCAAAAATAATATGTTTGATATGGACAGTATTGGCAAAATTTCGCAATACGATTTATTCAAACAGATTGAACCAGACAAAAAAGTGCAACATCAAATTGTAGAATATGCCAATCAGAAAAACATAAGCATATATTCTGCACCCAGCCACATGAAAGACCTCGAAATTATGGCAAAATTTAATATGCCAGCATGGAAAATAGGTTCAGACTTGGCAATACATGTGCCTTTGCTTGAGGAGGTTGCAAAATTCAACAAACCAATAATTTTATCAACAGGAATGTGTAGCCTCAAAGAAATTGAGCTTTCGCTTAATGCGATTGCTAAATATCACGAGCAGATAGTTTTGTTGCATTGCATTTCCGATTATCCTGCAAAAGACGATGAACAAAACCTATCGGTTATACCAAAAATGAAAAAGTATTTTGGCGTGCCTGTCGGATTTTCCGACCACACAATTGGAGCAGAAATGAGCCTTGCTGCAATCGCACTCGGAGCAGACGTTATTGAACGACATTTTTGGTGCGAGGGGAATACAAAAGGTTCTGATTTTATTTTATCATCAACTCCCCAGGAACTTGAATATATCATAAAACAAAGTAAACGCATAAAACAAGCTCTCGGAAACGGAATAAAACAGCCTTCGTTACATGAACGTAAAAACCTGAAAACAAATAGAATAAGCGTTGTTTCTCTTCAAAATATAAAAGCTGGAGAAATTTTTACAGAAGCAAATATTGATGTGCGTCGTCCAGGATATGGAATTGCTCCAATTCATTTTAATAATATAATTGGCAAGATAGCAAAACAAAATATTGAGGCGGAAACTCCTCTAAAATGGGAATTTATAAAATAATTAGTGTCTGTCTTTTTTTCGCAATATATTTCTTGCCTCATTCAGGTGTTTTTCACCTTGCTGCATTTACAGTGGGGTTTGCGTGCAGGTGAAAAACACACTGCACGAGGCAACTGTATGGATAAACTCTAATTATCTTTCGTAAACATGAAAAAAATAACAATACATCAACCAGAATTTTTGCCATGGCTTGGTTTTTTTGATAAAATATCGCAAGCCGATTTATATGTTATTTTAGATAATGTGCAGTTTGAAAAAAATTATTTTCAAAACAGAAATAAAATTAGAATTTCAAGTGGTTGGACATATATTTCTGCTCCAATAGAAAAAAATACGCTTACTAAAAATATTTATGAAGTAAAAATAGCAAAACTTAATAAGTGGAAAATTAAGGCAAAAAAAACAATAATTCAAAACTATCAAAACTCTAAATATTTTAAAGATTATTCAAACGTTTTTTTTGATATTTTTGAAAAAGATTACGATTTTATTATTGATTTTAATATTGAAATGATAAAATTTCTTTTTAAAACGGTAGGAATAAAAACTCCAATGATACGAGCCTCCGAAATCTCTGACGAAAACTTGCATAGTACCAATTTAATTGTAGATATTTGCAAAAATACAAATGCTGATATTTATTTATCAGGACCATCGGGGCGGGATTATCTTGAATTGGAAAAATTCGGAAAAATAAAAGTTGAATTTCACAGTTTCAATCACCCCGTTTACAAACAGCAATACGAACCATTTTTGCCATACATGTCAAGTATTGATTTACTATTTAATTGTGGTGCAAATAATTTTTTGAAAATCATAAAACAATGAAAAAAATACTTTTTCTTACCGAAGCGAACTCAGAAATTGGTATGGGACATATATACCAAAGTATTGCTTTGGCAGAAAATTTACAAGAATTTGATATATATTTTGCATTTCCCGATTTTACAATAATACCAGATATTATTAAAAATGCAACTTCAAATAATATAAGTTTTTATCACAATATTCTTAATATTGAAGCTATTGTAAATAATCTAAAACCAGATTTTGTTTTTTATAATTTCAGAAATTTCCCTGAAGGCATAAATAAATTCCTTTTTTTTGATAAAAAAATAAAAACAATAGTTTATGACGACATAGGAGGAATAGAACTTGCCTGCAATTTGCTTGTAAATTATACTTTTTCTAAAAAGCAAAAAAAATACTCTTTTTATTCAAGTAAAGAAGAGACTTATTTTTTTTCGGGTGCTGATTTTTTCCCTTTAAGGAAAGAATTTTATGGAATAAAAAAATATAATGAAACTACAAAAATTATAACAATATTTATGGGAGGGTCAGACCGCTCAAATGTTTCGGATAAAATTGCAGATGATATTTTAAACCATTTTGGCAATAAGTTTTCTATAAATATTATTGCAGGCAAGGCAAATAAAAATATCCAAAGTTTAAGAACAAAGTATTTGAAAAATGAAAACGTGAAAATATTTGAAAATATTTCTAATATAGCCGAAGTTTTTTCAAAATCGTATATTGTTATAAACCCTGGAGGAAGTGCAATGTATGAGCTTGCCTTTCTTGGCATTCCTGTAATTATTTTATGGGAAGACGAACACGAAAAAGAACTTGCACAAGATTTTAATAATAAAGGTTTTTCTCAAACGGCAGGACAATGCGAAACATATAAAACTAATGATTTATATAAAAACATTGAATTTTTATCTGATAAAAAAAATAGAGAACGACAAAAAATGGCAGGTATGCAACTTGTTGATGGAAAAAAAGGTCTTACAAAAATAAAAAAATATCTATCGGCAGAATAGAATAATAAACAAAATATATGTTATTTAATTCATTTATTTTTCTGTTTTTTTTGGGAATAGTAGTTCCAATATATTTTAAACTCAATAAAAAATGGAAAAAAACATTCTTACTAATAAGTAGTTATGTTTTTTATGGATACTGGGATTGGAGATTTTCGTTTTTACTACTAATTTCTACAATAGTTGATTTTTGGGTTGGACAAAAAATTGATGCAACAACTCATCCAAAAAGAAGAAAATATCTACTCTTAATCAGCTTACTGGTTAATTTGGGAGTTTTAGGATTTTTCAAATATTTTAATTTTTTTGTAGATAGTTTTCAATCCTCATTTGGAGCAAATTTAGATTTTTTACATCTAAATATTATTCTTCCAGTTGGTATTTCTTTTTATACATTCCAAACATTATCCTATACTATTGATATTTACAGGAGGAAGTTAAAATCCACAAAATCATTTATAGATTTTGCTATATTTGTGTCATTTTTTCCTCAATTAGTTGCAGGTCCTATTGAACGGGCAGTAAACCTACTTCCTCAAATAAAAAACATAAAGCTACCTACTAAAATCCAACTTAAAGAAGGCATTGTTTTAATAATATACGGGTTGTTTAAAAAAGTAATGATTGGAGATGCAACAGGTAAATACGTTGATAATATTTTTGGAAATATAGAACATTATAATTCAACCGAATTAATGTTCGCATTAGTCTTATTTTCTGTCCAAATTTATGCTGATTTTTCTGGCTACAGTAATATTGCAAGAGGAACAGCCAAATTGTTAGGATTTGAATTGATGAAGAATTTTGAGCAACCATATCTTTCAGCAAATATTACCGAATTTTGGAGACGTTGGCATATATCATTATCTTCGTGGTTAAAAGATTATCTATATATTCCTCTTGGTGGAAATAGGTTAGGGAAATTTAGAACCTATATAAATTTACTCCTTACAATGCTAATTGGAGGATTGTGGCATGGTGCTAATTGGAATTTTGTAATTTGGGGAGGTTTGCATGGTATTTATCTTGCTGTTCATAAGCTCACGACAAATAAAAAAATTGCTGAAAAATATAAACACGTTAATTTACGTAGTTTTGTTGTTTTTTTATTCAAAATAATTGTAATATATCTTTTAGTTTTACTTACTTGGTTGTTTTTTAGAACTTCCGATTTTAACGAAAGTTTATTCTTTCTTGACAAGCTAATAAACTGGGAATGGAGTGAATACACAATTAGACTTGTTATTATTGCAACTACATTTCTTATCGTAACTATATTTTTTGATATTTTAGAATACCGAACAAAAAGCCACGTGTTTTTTCTGAAAATAAAAAATAAAGCTGTTAGAAATGCAATATTATTCTGTCTTTTTACAACAACTTTAATGTATATGTTTCAGGGCAAACCTATGCCATTTGTATATTTTCAATTTTAAATAATGAACCCTCTCAGAGAAATGTCTTTTTGTCTAATTCAAGACAGATACAATAATAACAATATGAAAATGATAAAAAATAGTCTTATTTTTATTTTCACATCTGTTTTGGTGTTCATTATTATAGAAATTTATCTTACTCAAACAGAAATAATGCAACCCTTGACTGGCGAAGTTGATAAGCATTTAGGCTTTATTTACTCTCCGAGTCAAGATTTTGTTATGTTCAACGAGGGATTCTGTATTAGTAGTATCAATAGTTTTGGATTTATAGGAAAAGAATATCCCCAAAAAAAAGCACCTAATACTTATAGAATAACTTTACTTGGAGACTCGTATGTGCAAGGTTTACAGGTTTTTGAACGTTATCATTTTTCCACAATTTTTGAATCGGAATTAAAAAAATCTAATATCAATATAGAAGTGCTTAATTTTGGTGTTGCAGGGCATAATTTATCTGATATGTATTGCTATTATCAAAATAAAGTTGTGAAATTTCAACCAGACCTAACATTATTTTTTATTTGCGAAAATGATTTAAAAGAAAAAACTATTACAGAAAAAAGAAACGAATTATATCCTTATGCCGAAATTCAAAACGATTCTCTTATAATAAACTATGATTTCACAAAAAATGTGAAGTATAAAATATATTCAAATACAAAATTTTTATTTAATTTAAGTTTTGGACGACTTGTAAATAAAATGTATATTAATATTCAAAAGAAACAAGCATTTTCAATTTTATTTGATAAGTTCTATTTTAGTAAAACAAAACAACAAATATCACAAAAAAAAGAGATAGATATTACAAATACGACAGAGCTTATTTTTGAAGAATTAAAGAAACAAGAAATAATAATAGTCTATCGGGATACTATTAATCAGGAGATAAACGATTTTATTACAACTAAAATTGGCATTCAAAAAATTGACTTAAATGACACACTAAATATTTTAAAACAGAATAACGAAAAACCCAATTACTGGAAAATAACAAAACAAAATGGACATTGGAATCATAAAGGGCATAAAGCTGTTGGAGAGTTTCTTTCCAATAAAATAACAAATATTATAGATGAAATGGACTTCTAAGTGAAAAAGAAAAAATAACTAACTCCAGTCTGCTCGTTTTATTTTCCATTTTTCTGCCTTGAAAAAATCTTTAAATAATCCATTTGATTTTCACACCTTTGGCGTTTGTTTTTAACTTCGTAAAGTAGAACTATATATAAATTAAAAAACATGAAGGAAAATAAAATTTACGATCAAAATTGGAAAGATATATACGAGTCTGGTAAAATGTTAAATAAATATCCTTTTGACATTCTCGTTTCGTTTGCTTTCAGACAATTTGCAGGTATAAAAGACAAATCTAAAATAAAAGTATTAGATATTGGTTGCGGAGCTGGAAATAACAGTTGGTTTTTGGCAAAAGAAGGTTTTGATATTACAGCTATTGATTTTAGTGAAGAGGCAATTAATTTTGCAAAAAATAGATTTAAAAATGAAAACTTGACAGGAAAATTTTATCAAAAAAACTTTCTTGAGATAGCAGATTTACAAGAAAAATACGATTTTATAATTGATAGAGAAGCATTATACACGCAAGATTATAAAGATTTAAAAATAATTTTAAAATCAATAGAAAATAAATTGACAGAAAAAGGTGTTTTTATTTCCTTTTTTTATAATATACAAAATCCTATAAAACAATTTTATAACAAAACTGAAAACAATATTACATTTTATCCCGACAACGAAAACAACACCGTTTTTGGAAAACGTGCAAGTTTTTTGGACGAAAAATCAGTAAAAGAACTTTTTTATCTTTTTGATTATGAATTATATAACCATTTAATTATTCCTGTAAAAATAAAAAATGATATTCTAACAGGAATGGGCGAATACATTATTATTTGTAAAAAAAACACTTATTAATAAAATACACTATGAGCAAAGACACGTCAATAAATAAGAAAAATATTGAGTTTTCAAAAGCAGACAAAAATTACCCGATAAACGCTGAAATTCCAAATAATATAATGGTTGAACTAACAAATAGTTGTAACCTTAAATGTAATTTTTGTTACAATATGAAGATGAAAAGGAAAAAAGGATTTATGACTTTTGATTTATTCAAAAAGATTGTTAATCAATCTATTGAGTTAGGTGTAGAAAATATGGGATTATATACAGTTGGCGAAAGTTTTTTACACCCCCAAATATTTGATTTTATAAAATATGCAAAGCAAAAAGGAATTAAATATATCTATATTACTACCAATGGGCAGGTTTTAAATAAAAATAAAATAGAAAAAATATTTGACTCGGGATTAAATTCTATAAAATTTTCTATAGATGCAGGAAATAAAGAAAAATATGAAACGTTAAAAATTGGTGCAAACTGGAATAAGTTAATAGAAGTAATAAAAGAAATTAGAACAATTAGAGATAATTCAAATTCAGACCTTAAAATTTTCGCATCATTTACTGTAATGACAGATAATTTTGATGAACTTAAAGAATACAACAACACTTTTGCTAATTTAATTGATGAAACAAATTTTTCATTAGTTGAAAATCAAGGTTCACAGGTTGATACTAATTCGTTTTATTCCAAAGATATAGCTTCTGTAATTGAAAATATAATTTTACCTATAGAAAAATGGCACCCTTGTGGTATGTTATGGAATAGGTTTATTGTTACATACGAAGGCTATCTTACAATTTGCTGTGTAGATTTTGAAAATCAACTACTTTACGGTGATATTAGCAAAGAGTCCCTTGCCGAAAGTTGGAACAACGAAAAAATAAAAAATTATAGAAAAATACATAAGCTTAAAGAATTTAAAAAACTACCTATGTGTTATAATTGCGACTCAATAAAAAGAGACGAAAAAATTGATATAAATAAACTTTTTTCTCTTTAAAAAATGCCTAAAAATAAAAAATATGTTTAAAAATATTATTTTAAAAACTTTAAAATATTATTTAATAGAAAAAAAACTACCTAAAAAAAAGAATCTTGTTTTAAATAATAAAGTTGATTGTCCTAATAATTTTACTATAATTATAGGAACTAAAAATGGTGTGTTTTTAATTATTAATAAGAAATTAATTTTACTAATTTCTGGCGAATTTTTTGGAATAACAAACTTCAAAAAAAATAAATGGTTAGTATTTCAAAAAACATCTAAAACGGGGAGAATTATAGAATTAGAAATAATAGAAGAAAAAGTAATCTCGATTACAACAAAAATTGATAATATATCAAAAGGTTGTCATCAAATATTGTATAACAACGAAGGTTTATTTATAACTGATACATATAACAATGGAATTTTACATTATAAATTTATAAAAGAAAAATTTGTTCTTTTCAATTCGTTTTATCCTAATGGCTCACTAATAAATGGGAGAAGATCAAAAAATTATTCACACATTAATTCCATTTATAAATATAAAGATTTTTTTATACTACTATTTCATAATGAGACAACTAAAACAAAAAAAAATAGCCAAATAGCAATTACCAATAATAAATTTAAAATAATAAAACTAATTGAAACAAAAGCTGGAAGTGCTCACGACATTTATATTCTAAACAACAAACACCTGTATTGCAATACAATGCAAAAAACACTAATATTAGACAATTCCATTGTTTATAAAGCAAATATGTTAACAAGAGGTCTTGCTGTAAATAACAAATATATAGTTGTAGGTGGTTCGGAATATGGAAAAAGAGAATTACGAAATAATTTAAAAGGCGAAATATATATATTAGATTTGCAATTTCAATTAATTTCAACAGTAACACTACAAGGAATGGTTCAGGATATAAAATATGTTAAATAAAATTTTAGATAAAGCAAATATTGATTTTTTTCTTAATGCAAAAAATTACTTATTTGCAGAGCTTATAATAAAATCTGTTGGGTTACTAACTCTTCCTATTCTAACACAACTTTTAGAACCCTCCGATTACGGGTCGTTAAAAATCTATGAGTCAGCTGTCTCATTTTTTGTTCCTCTTTCCGGTTTGGCACTTCCCGTAGCTATAAAAAGATATTTTTATGACAAAACAGATGATTATAAAATTTATGCTGGAACAAATATAAATTTTATTATTATTTACAATACAGTCCTGTTCGTAATTGTTTTTTTGTGCAGAGACTTAATTGCAGATTTTATTCGCCTGAAAAGTTTTGTAGTTATATTAGCTTTTATCATGGCATTTTTAATGATATTTGTGAAAATTTATTTTGATTTTCTTGAAGCAAACAAATTTAGCAAACAATTTTCTATAAGTAAAATTATTCGTGGCATTTTAATAACAATATTTAGTTTGCTCTGGATATATCTTCTCAAAGAAAACAAATATACAGGACGAATATATTCTGATATTTTAATTACAGGAACATTTGTAATTTTTATAATACTTTTCATTAAAAAAAATATTTATTCCTTTTCTTTTAAAATAGAACAACTAAAATCTGCTCTTAAATTCAGTTTGCCAATAATACCCGGAATATTATCTGCTTTTGCGTTAACATATTTTGATGCAATAATAATAAATCAGATTGAAGGAAGTCATAAAACAGGGCTTTATTCTATGGCTTACCAAATAGGAATGATTATACACATGATAAATATTAGTTCAATATCTGCCTATCAGCCAATATTTTACGAAGCCTTGTGGAAAAATAACATTGACTCATTGAAATTAATAATGAGCAATTATTCAAAATTTATATATTTTTGTGCTTCAGGATTAATACTATTTTCCTATGAAATAGGGATTGTTTTAAGCTCCGAGTCATACCACGAAGGACTTTTTATTATCCCAGTAATTGTCCTATCATACACGATGTTATTTTTATATACAATTTATTTAAACTATATTTATTATGCACGAAAAACAATTTTCTCATCACTTGCAGTTGTTGCTACCATAGGGATAAATATTATCTTAAACTATTGGCTAATACCAATATACGGATATACAGTAGCCGCATTTACAACTTTATTTGCATATTCTATCCAATTTTTGTTTTTTTGGATATTAGCACTTATTATTACAAAAGATAAAAAAACAATTTTGCCTATTAAAATTATTATAAGATATATTTTTGTAGTGTTTTTAGCATTGGCTATTTTCTACGGAGTATTTTATTTTTCCGACAACTTTATTTTAGGAATAATAATAAAAATATCTGCAATGCTTATTATCATTTATTTACTTTTCAAAAAAACAATTTTAATTTTGCTCAAAAATGAAAGAAAATGAAATAATAAAAAAATTAGAAGCTAAATTTGATACAACTAAGTTTACAACCGATAATTTTTGGTATTATCCGATATTAAAAATTTCGGTTTATTTTAATCTCACTTATTTATCAGCAAAAAGAGAAAATAATGCCTTTTCATCATTCAAAACAATTTTTAATGCTTTTATTAAATCATTTTTTAACACAAAAAATAAAAATATTGATATTCTCACAGTTAGTTCTGCACATTATTTAAGAAAAGAATACAAAAATAAATTAGATAATATGTTTTTCTACTTTTTTGATGATATTTTTCCTGAAAAAAAAATTACAAACTATTTAAATATTCATAACTTCTCTCAAGAACTTAAAAATATTAATAGAAAAAAAATTTATACTCCAGATTTCAGATTATATTTAACAGTTTTTTTATCTAAATTTAGAAAACAACAACGCATAAAATACGATAAAAATATACTCAAAGAGTATCTTGAATTATCTGGTTCAAATATAACTTGCAAGAATATTGACGATAAGTTAGAAAAATTTAGTATCTACATAAAGTTTTTTGAAAAATATTTACAAAAAACTAATCCAAAAATAGTTGTTATGACTTGGCATTATAACTTCTGGAATTTTGCATTAACTTATGTCTGCAAATCTATGAAAATACCAGTTATAGAATTTCAGCATGGTGGCATCAATAAAAATCAACTTGCATACGTTTATAAAATAGTGCCAGAACAAAAAATATTTCCAGATTATTTATTCACTTTTGGAGATTATTTTTCAGGACAAATAAAAAATAATAGCAATGTTTATAAAACTGAAAATATCATTTCGGTAGGTTTGCCTTTCCTTGAAGAAGAGAAAAATAAAACATTTTTACCAACAGGAAAATTAGCAGATTTTATACAAAAATCAAAAGTAATTATTGTAATGTCGCAAAAAACAGTTAGAAAAGAACTCCGAAAATTTGTAACTGAATTAAGTGAAATACTCTCTTGTGATTATAAAATTTTATATAAAATTCACCCCACAGAAACAGATTACAACGAATTTTATAAAAGTTTTAAAAGTGAAAAAATTTTACTTCTTACAAACTCAAAATATTCATCATTAAATTTAATTAAGATTGCAGATATTCATGTTACAGTTCATTCTACTACTGTATATGAAGCAAATGCGTTAAACAAACCAACTATTTTATTACACAATAACAGATATAACTATGAATTTGAAGACTTTATAGACAATAAAACAATTTTTAGAATAAAAACTATTTGCGATTTTATTTCAAAAATTGAATTAATTAATAAAATAAATTTATTGAAAAAGAACGAAAATATTTCGGAAAAGTTTTATAAAACAAATTCAATTAATAATATCAAAACAGAAATAGAAAAAATATTACAAAAAAGTAGATAGAGATAAATATGTAATTCTATTCTAAAATAAATGACTATCAACGTTTTTGTTACCATAAAAGAAATAAAAGGGCATAAAAGTTTTATCTTTCTTTTAATGCTTTTATGGTTAAAGTTTTGATAGAGATAAATATTTAATTCTATTCTAAAATACTTGTATTAATATTTTGGTTACATTTGTTTGATAATCAACTTAAATTTTAATATTTAGGGCTACCCACGTAAAGTTGAACAGCAATTGCACTCGTCAGGTGTTTTTCACCTGACGCTTTACAGGCGGTCAGGTGAAAAACACCTGACCGAGGCAATATGTTGAGAATTAGCTTTGTCTAACTTTACGTGGGTAGCCATATTTAGCAACATAGCATTACTTATTAATGATTATAAAAAAGTAAGTTGATATAAATATAAAAAAATGAATAACGAAAATAAGCAAACACCCCATTTTATTATTGTAGGAGCGATGAAATCAGGAACTACTACATTAATGCACCATTTAAGTAACCACAAAAAAATTCATATTCCGCTTAAAGAACTTCATTATTTTAACGACAATAAAAATTATGAAAAAGGTATAAGTTGGTATAAAAATGAAATTTTGAAAGGGAAAAATGAAGAGGCTGTGGTATTTGGAGAAAAAACACCAACATATTCATATCAAGAAAATGTAGCAGAACGTATATATAAAACATGTCTTTCAACCAAAATAGTCTGGGTTTTCAGAAATCCAGTAAACAGAACATATTCTAACTATTTACATGCCTATAAGGGAGGTGGAGATTTTTTGTCGTTCGCAGAGGCTATAAAAAGAGAAGAGGAAAGGATAAAAATAAAAATATGGCATGGCTATAAAAAGAGAAGTATTTATCATTTACAAGTTGAAAGATTTTTGAAATTTTTCCCAAAAGAACAGATGCTTTTTTTGTTATTTGAAGACTTAATTAAGCCATATTCAGACACACATGCTTTGCATGAAATGTTTAATTTTCTGCAACTTACCGATAAAGAATTTGAATATCACAACGAAGCACGAGGAAAAACATATTTGCCGAGATTTCCAGCAACACTATATCGTGCTGCAAATTTAGGCTTGAGCAATAATATAATTGTAAGTAAGACGCTAAATTTTATTAATTTCTACAAACAAAAACCTGGATACAATAAAATGTCGCAAGAAATGCGAGAAGAATTACAAAAATTCTTTAAACCTCACAACGAAACACTTGCAAGGTTGATAAATAAAAATCTCAATTTATGGGATAATTAAATTTTTTATAATGAAGTATAAGAAAAAAAACAAAATAGTTAAAAAACAGGATACAAATGTTCTCAAAGAAAAATCTATTTCAAAAACTTTTTTTGAACAATATTTAAACAAACATAGCTTTTGGTTTTTATTGGGATTTATAATAATTATAGGATTTATTGGCTTTGGAAAATATATTACAAGCGAATATTTATTCTTTTTTAAAGATATTGGTAGCGACTCTTTAAATCAAAACTATCCTGCTATGGTTCAAAAAACCAGATTAATGTTAGAAAATTCGTTTGGCAAATGGTCTTTTTTTTCAGGAATGGGAGAGTCTTTGAATCGCACATTTGCTACAAATCCTTTGGGCTGGTTTATAAGAGCTACTGATTATATAGGAGTAAATATTTTAGGAGCAGATTATTTTATAGCAGAACGTTTTTTAAGAATTTTTATATTACAATTTCTTTTTAGTGGAACTGTTTTTTACTTTTATTTACGCACAATTTCTATTAAAAAATTCTCATCAATAATTGGAGCTCTAGTTTTTACATTTTCAGGATTTATGGTTGTAGGAAGTAGTTGGGGATTTTCTGGGCAAGTTTTTAGTGCTATTTTTTTATTATTTGCTTTTGAACAATTATTGGTGAAAAAACGCTGGTATTTTTTCCCGTTTGCAGTAATGTTTCTGTCTGGTAATACTTTTGAATTATATATATATACTTTATTCATATTCTTTTACAGTCTTTTTAGATATTTTTCAGATAAAGAAAATAGTTTTGTAAACTATCTAAAATTAGCAGGACAAATGATATTACTTGCCATAATTGGCTTGCTGATGAATGCAGTAAAAGTAGTAACTGTTTTTCAAAAATTATTTTTCAGTTCACGCATGTCTGGCAATGCGTCTTACAGTCAGGTGCTTAGTGCAGGAGATAATATTTCAGAACAAACCAGCCTTGGTGCAACAACTTTGCTTCGCTTTTTTTCTAGCGACATTCTCGGAACAGGTAGTGATTTTCAGGGCTGGCAAAATTATTTTGAAGCACCTTTATTTTACATCGGCTTGCTCATACTATTGTTAGTTCCACAGGTTTTTATTCATCTTAATAAACGCAAAAAAATAATTTTTGGAAGCTTTTTGGGATTCTGGATACTAACATTGTTATTTCCATATCTAAGACATGCCTTTCTTGCTTTCACAGGTGATTATTTTCGCTACGGATTTGACTTTTTCATACCATTTACATTCCTGTTTTTCAGCATTTATGCTTTAAATGAATTAGATAAAAACTTCAAATTAAATTTGCCTTTGCTTGGCGGAACACTTTTGGTTTTACTCGGAATTTTACTTTTTCCATACAAATCAATTCCTACGAATGCAATAGATTTTAACTTACGAAAAATAATTATTGTTTTATTAATGATTTATTCTGCCTTGATATTTCTTATGTCAAAAAAGCAATATAAATCTATAGCACAAATTGGAATAATTATTTTGTTGGTTGTTGAGTTAGGTTATTTCTCGTATAAATCTTATGCAAGTCGCATTCCTGTTACAAAAGCAGAGTTTGAACAAGATGCAGGAGGCTACAAAGACGGCACTATCCAAGCTGTAGAATATCTTAAAACTATTGATGAAGTAGCTTTTTACAGAACAGAAAAAGATTACCAATCGGGCAATGCAATTCATGGAAGTCTTAACGATGCACAGGCACAAGGATACTATGGCACAACAAGTTATTCTTCTTTTAATCAATTAAATTATATTCGCTTTTTAGAAGAAATTGAAGCTATCCAAAAAGGCGACGAAACAGCCACACGTTGGGTGCAAGGATTTCGAGGTTTGCCTCTGTTACAGACTTTTGGAAATATAAAATATCTTTTTAGCAAAGAAAAAGAATCTTATATGGAAAATTATGGTTTTGACTCCATTGCGACCATAAATGATATAAAAATATTAAGAAACCGTTTTTATTTGCCTTTTGGATATACTTACGATAAATACATTGATTTTGAGGATTTTAAATCACTAATTTCATATCGTATAACAAGTCAGTCTATCAAAAATATTAATCAAGAATTTGCAAGAATGGGGCTGTCGCAAATTGGAATGAGTATAACAAATAGTTTAAAACCCATTGAAAATAAAGGCTATAATTCAAAAGATGCGTTTGTGTCGGAAATTAAAACTTTAATTGGAAAAGAAAGATTTGAAAATTATGAATTATTAATTATTAAACACTCTGTTGATAATTTTAAAAACCAGATAGCTTTACTTAATACTTTTGTATATGAAAAAGATGCTAATATTGACATAAGTAAACTCAAAAAAATATTGGCAACAGACACAAATATAATTATTTCCGTAGAAAAATTTAATTTTGAAAAATACGAACAGTTTGTAAATGATTTAAAGGTAGATACTTTACAAATAACTAAATTTGAAAATAGCAAAATTGAAGGAACAATAGAATTACAAGAAAATAAAATGCTGTTTTTTACAATTCCTTACGATAGGGGGTGGAAAATTAAAGTAAATGGAAAACAAGAAGAACTGTCAAGAGTTAATATTGGGTTTACAGGAATTATTTTGCCCGCAGGAAAGCACGAAATAGAATTATATTATGTTCCTGAATATTCAAAAATAACTTCTATGATTTCCATAGTTTCTATAATTTTATTTTGGCTGTTTCTTGGATTTGATATTTATAGAAAAAGACGAAATAAAAAAGGAATTATTAAGTAGATTTAGGTGTATTAAGTGAATTAGGTTTTCAAAAAATCAAATTTATATTTGCCTAGTGCAGGTGTTTTTCACCTGCACGCAGACGCACAAATAAATGTGTGTAAATGCAGTCAGATGAAAAATACCTGATTGAGGCAAAAAATCCAACAATCTAATTCACTTTTGTATAAACAAATCGTAAATTTAAAATCATAAATAAAAAAAATGGCAAAGCAAAAAACACAATACTTCTGTCAAAACTGCGGAGTAAGTTCGCCTAAATGGGTTGGAAAATGCTCTGCCTGTGGCGAATGGAATACTTTTGTGGAAGAAATAGTTGTCAAAAAAACAAAAAACTCTGAAATAACTGGAACTACGGAAAAACAAAAACCAGAACTTATTTCAGATATAGATTTTAAAGTAGAACAAAGAATTGACACTAAAAATGAAGAATTTAACAGAGTTCTTGGAGGTGGATTAATTCACGGTTCGTTGGTGTTAATTGGCGGCGAACCTGGAATTGGAAAATCTACGCTTGTTTTGCAAGTAGCTCTAAATATGAATGTTAAAACACTCTATATTTCGGGAGAGGAAAGTCCACAACAGTTAAAATTGCGTGCAGAAAGAATAAATGCCGACACCAAAAATTGTTATGTTTTAAGCGAAGTGCTTTTAGAAAATATTTTCACACACATAAATAATCTTAAACCAGATATTGTTGTAATTGATTCAATACAAACCGTTCAGACCGACAAAATAGAGTCTTCTCCTGGCAGTGTTTCGCAAATAAAAGAATGCACAGCAAGTATTTTGAGAGTTGCCAAACAAAAAAACATTCCGTTTTTATTAATCGGACATATTAATAAGGAGGGGAGCATTGCAGGTCCCAAAGTTTTGGAGCATATTGTTGATACTGTTTTGCAATTTGAGGGGGATAGAAGCTTTATGTATAGAATATTACGTGCCACAAAAAACCGTTTTGGCTCTACTTCCGAAATAGGAATTTTTGAGATGAAAAACGATGGTTTGCGAGAAATTTCTAATCCATCGGAATTATTGATGTCGCAAGGCGATGAGGACTTGAGTGGAAAAAGTATTTCGGCAAGTATAGAAGGAGTGCGACCTTTTCTTATTGAAGTCCAGGCACTTGTAAGCTCTGCCGCCTACGGAACTCCACAAAGAAGTTCCACTGGTTTTGATGCCAAACGTCTAAATATGCTTCTTGCAGTTTTGGAAAAACGTGCAGGATTTCGGCTTTCCACAAAAGATGTATTTCTTAATATTGCAGGAGGAATAAAAGTAAACGACCCCGCAATAGACCTTGCAGTAATCTCATCTATACTATCTTCCGACTTGGATATTGCTATTTCTAAAAATATTTGTTTTGCAGGAGAAGTTGGTTTATCGGGAGAAA
Organism: Bacteroidales bacterium; assembly: GCA_029932195.1. Taxonomy (GTDB): domain Bacteria; phylum Bacteroidota; class Bacteroidia; order Bacteroidales; family JAOZQN01; genus JAOZQN01. The sequence goes on from JAOZQN010000014.1 coordinate 18,996, forward strand.
TTAGACCCGTAAATAGAATTGAGCAAAGAATTGCTGAGGCACAAAAACTCGGTTTTAAACAAATTTATATTTCCAAATACAATAAAAAATCAATGGTTGCCACACAATTTAATATTGATATTAAATATGTTGGCAAAGTTGAAGAGGTTTTTAGACAGATGTTTGCTTAACAAAACCCGAAAGCGTTTTTTAACCTTTCGGCGTTTATAATTAAAAACTATTTTTAATGAGAACAGAAAAAGATTTTATCGGAAACGAACAGATACCAAAAGAAGCTCTATACGGCATACATTCTTTGCGAGCAAAAAACAATTTTCCTATTGAAGTTCCATTTCATATAGAATGGTATAAAGCTGTGGGAATTACAAAATTAGCCTGTTATATAACTTATGATAGTTTTAAAAATGCTGCATTAAAAAAATATAAAAGTTCGGAAATTTCAATAGATTTTTTTGATGAAGAAATAATTGAGGTGCTAAAAAAAAGTGCAGAAGAAGTAGCTGATGGAAAATATTTTGAGAATTTTATTGTGCCAGCAATACAAGGTGGAGCAGGAACAAGTATTAATCTAAATATCAATGAGATAATAGCTAATTCTTCTTTGCTAAAAATAAATGAGGAGTTGGGAAATTATAAAATAATAGATCCAATAGAACATGCAAACATCTATCAATCAACCAATGATGTTATTCCTACGGCATTAAAAGTAGCCACAATTGGATTGCTCGAAAAATTAGAAGACCGAATAAATAAACTCCGTTTTGAGGTAGAAAAACAAGAAAAAAAGCATCGCAACACATTGCGGATAGCATACACACAAATGCAGGAAGCTGTGCCTTCGTCTTATGGTAAGCTGTTTAGCACTTATAATGATGCCCTGTCGAGAGATTGGTGGCGAGTTTCAAAATGTTTTGAACGGATAAAAGTTGTGAATCTTGGAGGCAGTGCTGTTGGGACTTCGCTTGCCGTGCCACGATATTTTGTTATGGAAGTAGTGCAAAATTTGCAGAAATTAACCAAATTACCCATCACAAAAAGTGAAAATCTTAATGATGCTACCAACAATTTGGATAGTTTTGTGGAAGTTCATGCAATTTTAAAATCTCATGCTGTAAATTTAGAAAAAATAGTTTCAGATTTAAGACTTTTATCATCGGAATTGGTTAATAATAAAGAAGTTAGTATTCCAAAAATGCAAGTAGGGAGTTCAATAATGCCTTCAAAAATTAATCCAGTAATTCCAGAGTTTGTTGTAGGAGTGGCACATAAAATTTATAGCAACGATTTATTAATTAGCAACTTATCGGCACAAGGCAATTTAGATTTAAACGCATATTTGCCAATTATAGGAAATGCAATTCTGGAAAGCATAAAATTGCTTATTGCTACAAACAAATCTTTGGAAGAGAATTTAATTTCGGGAATAGAAATTAATGAAAATATTGCAAAAGAAAAACTTTTTAAAAGTCCGTCAATTACCACAGCTTTAAGCCCTTATATTGGCTATAATAAGGCTGCTGAGTTATCAAAAGAAATGCGAAAAAGCAATTGCAATGTTTTTGAAGCAAATAAAAAACTAAATCTAATAGAACAACAAAAAATAGAAACAGTTTTGCAGACACAGAACTTATTAAAAGCAGGTTTTTCTCTAAATGATTTAATTAGTTTATAGGATTTTAAACGCCGTCAGGTCTTGCAGACGCTGTCGGGTTTGTCCGATTTTTTTCTTCACTATTATCTAAAAAAATGAAAACTATTTTTATATATTTGCTAATATTTTCTTCTTTATCTTCTTTTGCTCAGGTAGATATAATTAACCAAAGTTTAACAGATTCAAGCTTGAATATTTTATATATTGGATGTAATAATAGAATTAAAATACTTGGATTTGAAAATGACACATCATTAAGATTAGTCTCTTCTCACCCAAGAACAAGCATTAGAAAATACGAAAACAATGTGTTTAGGGTAGGATCTCATAAAATAGAACCAGATACATTAAGAGTATATAAAGGTGATAGTTTAATAAAAATGGAAATGTTTGACACATATTATCTGAGAGATCCAATACCACAGTTTGGTAATATTACAGATACTGTGGCAACTATCAAGGAAATAATATCAAATCCAACTTTATCAGCAATTATTCCGAATAACTACTATACTGGTCGAAAATACTATGTTATATCATTTAATTTATTTATAATAAAATCAGGAGACACAACAGAAATCTACAATAAAAGACGGATAGAAGTTTTGACGTTTTATGACAATAATGGAAAGAAAAGAAGATTCTTGTATATTGAACTTAATTGGGATGCTACACCTATAGAGGGTAGACCTAATTCTACCGATGGTAGTAAATTAACAAAAAAACAGATTAGAGCTATAAGAAGGTTAAAACCAGGCGATAAAGTTTGTATTGAAAGAATAAAAACTTTTACCGTAGGTGGTTCTTTAAGAAATTTAGGAAGTATAGTTATCACAATAAAATAAAAACATGAAAGAGGAAATTACTCAATATTATAATAAATTGGCAGAAAAATATGATGAAGATAGGTTTTCTAATACTTATGGAGACTATATTGACAGCCAAGAAAAACGAGTATTGATGAAATATCTAAACATGGAGGATATTAAAAATAACCTTGATATAGCTTGTGGAACTGGTAGATTCTTAGAATTTGCCCATTATGGTGCAGATATTAGCCATGAAATGATTAAAATATCAAAACAAAAATTTCCATTAAAAGAATTCTCGCTTGGGGATGCAGAATCTTTGCCTTATGATAACTCATTTTTTAAAAATGTAATATCCTTTCATTTATTTATGCACTTGGATTTAGAAAAACTTGGAAAAATAATTACCGAAGTCAGCAGGGTAACAAAAAAAGATGGTTATTTTATATTCGACGTTCCTTCAAAAAAAAGAAGACAACTTACAGGATATAAAACAGATTCGTGGCACGGAGGAAATCAGATTGATTTAACAAAAATAAAAGAAATAACTTCAAACAACTGGGAATTAGTTGGTTTTCATGGAATAGTTTTTTTTCCTATTCATAGAGTTCCAAAAAGTTTTAGGAAAATTTTTACTGGTTTAGATAATTTATTATGTAATTCTATGTTTAAAGAATTTAGTTCACATCTAATTTTTATTCTTAAAAAGAAATGATAAAACGCTTATTACCATACTATATCAAAGTTAGACTCCATCTAATAAAAAACGGAATTATTGATATTTTTAATGGCAATTTATTTAATTATGCTAAAAAAAGAGACTCTAAAATTAATTATATTGGAAACGTTGAAATTACTCAGCTAATAAAACAAACTGCTACTTCATCAGCCAAAATTAAAAACTTTTCAATTGCTATTAAACGAATAGAAACAATAGAAATTAAGCCCAACGAAATATTTTCTTTTTGGAGAGTGGTAAGAAGTCCATCTAAAAAGAATGGTTTTGTAGAAAGCCGTTCTATTGTAAACGGAAAACTTATTCCTTCTTACGGAGGAGGGCTGTGCCAACTATCTGGACTTATATATTACATTTGTTTGTATGCCAACCTCGATATTATTGAAAGATACAATCATTCAGCAGATATTTACACCGAAGAAACTCGATTTACTCCACTTGGCTCCGACGCAACGGTAGCCTACGGCTATAAAGATTTAAAAGTAAGAAATAATCTTAAGTATCCCATAAAATTCACATTTTTTCTTGACAACAGTAAACTTACTGCTATGCTAAATTGTTCAAAAGTAGTAGAAAAAAGCACTATTGAATTTAAGAAAAGTGCTATTAATGAAAACGAAGTTAAAGTTATTACATTTGTAAATAGAGAATTTAAAAATGAATCTGTATATGAAAATATACAGAGTAAATAATACCAAGATTAATTTAAAATTATTTTTTTCGAGAAGTTGTATAGTTGATTAACTCGGTGAGTGCTTGTTTTGTTTCACTGTGGTTGTAATTATTTAGTATTTCTATTGCCTTGTCTTTATAGTTGTTCATTTTATCTTCGGCATATTTTACACCTCCAGATTTTTTCACAAAATCAATAACTTGTTTGATATTTTGGTTAGATTTATTTTTCTTTTTTACTATGCGTAAAATTTTTCGCCTCTCCGATTTTTTAGTCTTTTCGAGAGCGTAAATGAGTGGTAGGGTCATTTTTTTTTCTTGAATATCGTTTCCTATTGGTTTACCTATCACACTATTTGATTGGTAGTCAAACAAATCATCTTTTATTTGAAAAGCAATTCCAATATAAGTTCCAAGATTACTCATGTTTTTAACAACCTCAGCAGAAGCGTTTACCGATTTTGCTCCTGCGGCAGTTGCAGAAGAAATTAATGTTGCAGTTTTTTTACGAATAATCTCAAAATAAACCTCTTCGGTAATATTTAAACTTCTTGATTTTTCTAATTGTATAAGTTCGCCTTCTGCCATTTCTTTAACCGCCTCAGATAAAATGCGTAACAAATCAAATTCGTTGTTGTCCACGGCAAGTAACAATCCTTTGGATAAAAAATAATCGCCCACAAGAACTGCTATTTTAGACCTCCAAAGTGCTTTTATAGAAAAAGCTCCTCTTCTTTTATCGGAATTATCCACTACATCGTCGTGAACAAGGGTTGCGGTGTGCAAAAGTTCTATTAGTGCAGCGGCTACGTGGGTAGAATGCCCAATTTCTCCATTCAGCTTTGCCGAAAGAAAAACAAACATAGGACGCATTTGTTTCCCTTTTTTCTTAATAATATATCTCGTAATAATATCAAGAAGATATACTTTGGACTTCATCAGTTTTTTAAAATAAACCTGAAATTCAGCCATCTCTTCTTTTATAGGGGCTTTTATTTTATTTGCTACAGACATTTTTCAGTTATCAGTTATCAGTTATCAGTAAACAGTTATCAGTTATCAGTAAACAGTTAGCAGTAAACAGTTATCAGTTATCAAGCGAGTAACTATTAGTCTCTTAATCATGAAATCGTTTTTTTTGCATAATATTATTCAAAACTTCAAAACTTTTCCAGCTTGTCTAGCTTAGGGTTAGTCTATTGCTAAACTTATAACTGTTAACAGTTTACTGCTAACTGATAACTGTTCATTGTTTATTGTTTAGGTATTTTACAAGTTTGTCTATATCCTTAAACCATTGTGAACCGTTTTTCAATATCATTTTGCCTACCGCATTTAATGATTTTATTTCAAACTTACTAAAAACATTTTGACCATCGGCAGGCAGACTACAAAAAATAGTTTTGTGTGGATACTTATTTGAGAAATCTACTGCTTCGGCAATGTTGAAAAAACCAGACATTTTAGGAGTTATAACATATAACAAATAATCACAACTTTCCTTTTGTTGATTAATTTCGTCTTTTTTATTTCCTTTTTGAATATCAAGTGGGTTAAAAAAATCTATTTTTAGAAGTTCAATAAGTTCGTCTCGCCAAGTAGAGCCATTGGTTGTTCCTGCTAAGAAAACTTTTTTCATAATTTTATTTTTAAATTTTTAAATTACAAGGTTTTGAAGTTTGAGTGTGTTCCAATAAGTGTATTTTTGTCAAAAATCAAGACGGATACAAATTTCAAAAATGCAGTTTACTTATTGTAAATGAGTATTTTAAAATCCATATACAATGTAGAGTTTGGCAAAAAGGCACTTGTCGGAATGGATTCAAGTTTTGAAATTTTGAAATTACGCTTTGCATTATTCAGAACGTCAAAACTTCAAAACCTCGCAACTTCAAAACTTATAATTTTATCCACAAAGATTGTTTTTTTGTATTAGAAAAAAAAACTTTTTTTGATTTTTTTTCAAAATAACAAAAAAAAAACTATTTTTGAGGAATTAATTATTTCAAAATATAAAAGAGATGAAAAAATTATTGAAAAATATAAGTTTAAAAATAATAATACTTACAGGTTTTATTCTTGTAATATTTATTTTTGCTGGTATTGGTATAAATCAATATAATACGTTAAGTAAAATAGAAAAGATAAGGGAGTCTCATGGTGTTTTTATGAAGGCTAAATTTCAGTTTATGAGTATAAAAAATTTAGCGACCAACGATATTCGACTTATCTACAAACTAAAATTGGCAAACAACAACGAAGACATAAATAAAATAATTAACGAACATGATAAAATTGATGCTAATTTTAATGAAATAATTAAAAATATAAGCCTAGATAAAGAAGACGTTGTATTTACGGAAGAAGAAGAGATTGTTTTTGCCCAACAACTGCGAGATACAATTATGCGATATGATAGGCTGTATAACAAAAAAATAAAAACATCTTTTGAGGAAATTGTTAGATATAAAAAATTGCTTGTAAATCCAAATCAAATAAGAGAAGAACATAAAACACTTTTAGACGAACAAACAAAATTAAAGAAAGACTATAAAAAATATGAAATAGACACACTTGGAATTACAGAAGATAGAATAGTAAACGATTTAATTAAACTATATGATAAAGAAGTAGATTCATACACATCTGATGTTGAAAAAAGTTTTAACCTACTAACTGTTTCAATAACTAAACTATCTGTTGGTTTTGATAAAATATTGGGAGCCGGTTTAATAAAACTTAGCGAACTTGGTGAAAGTTCTATAAATATTAGTTGGTTTATATTTATTATTGGAGTAATAATATCTGTTTTAGTAGGAGGAACTATCTCTCAAATGCTTATTAATCCTATAACTGAATTACAAAGGCTAACAGTTCGCTTATCCAAGGGAGAGTTACCAAAACATGATTTTATTATTTCTGAAAATGAAATAGGAGATATGAACTTAGCACTAAAGGATCTATTAGACGGACTAAAACTAACATCGAAGTTTGCTGTGGAGATAGGTAAGGGTAATTTTGAACATAAATATACACCACTTGGAGGCAAAGATGCACTTGGAAATTCGCTATTAGATATGCGTGGAAGTTTACAAACCGCTCAAACAGAAGAGAAGAAACGACAAATGGAAGACCAAAGAAGGAATTGGACTACCGAAGGACTTGCAAAGTTTTCTGAAATTTTAAGACATCACCCCGAAAATTTGAAAGAACTGTCTGATGAGATTATTACCGAACTGGTAAAATATGTAAATGCTAATCAGGGTGGAGTTTTTATCTTAAATGATATTGATAAAAATGACGTTTATTTAGAATTACTTGCCGCTTATGCTTATAATAGAAAAAAATATATATCTAAAAAAATAAGAATAGGAGAAGGCTTAGTTGGTGCAGTAGCATTAGAAAAGTTTACAGTCTATATGACTGATGTTCCAAACGAATATATTGAAATAGAATCGGGAACAGGTAGTTCTAATCCTAATTCTATTCTAATTGTTCCACTAAAAATAGACGAAGAGGTGCTTGGTGTTATAGAATTAGCTTCTTTTTCTCAGTTCCAAAAGCACGAAGGCGAATTAGTAGAACAAATTGCAGAAAGTATTGCTTCTACTCTTGCAACAGCAAGAATTAACACACAAACAGCCGAACTTTTAGAAAAATCTCAGCAACAAGCAAACGACATGCAACTACAAGAAGAAGAAATGAAAGCAACAATAGACCAACTGCAAGAAGCTCAATCAGAAAGTATAGAAAATGAAGAAAGCCTGCAAGGCACCTTAAAAAAATTACAAATAGCACGGGTAGAACTTGAACAAAAAGAAGAGAAACAAACCAAAGAAATTAGAGGATTAAAAAAGAAACATCAAAAAGATGTAGAAAAAATAAAAAAACAAGATGAGTTTAGTAAAAGAATTTTACAGTCTCTAACATCTGGTGTAATTATCTTTGACAAACAAGGAACAGTAAAATTTATTAACAAAAGAACTGAACAAATTTGGCAATATAAAGAAAATGAAGTTATTGGTAGAAATATAAAATTATTATTTGTTTTACCTGACGATTTTAAAACAGTTTCAAAATATTTTAATGAAAAAATAAAAACAGACGGAACGGAACATCCTGTTTTCAGGATAATAAGAAAGGATAACAAGAAAAGAGAATATGTAATAAATATTGTAGAAAATAAAACAGACGAAGATGATATTAATTTCACCATGTTTGTTAGAAATTTGACAAGGGAAGAAGAGAGTGAAAAAGTAAAATCAGAGATAATGGAAAATTTGATGGCAAATGAATTTGAAAATACATTAAAAATAGAATATTTAGAAGATAAGTTATTAGAAAATGATATATATGTAGATAATAAAAATTTTATGCCAGAAGAACTTATTAAATGGAATGATTCTTATTCAATAGGATTGAGCATAATAGATATGCAGCACAAAAAATGGATCGATTTAATTAATAAACTATATAAATCCTTAAAAGATGGAGAAGCAGAAGACTCTTTTAATGAAACATATAAGAAATTGATAGAATACACAGAGTATCATTTTGGATTTGAAGAAAAATATATGGCAGATACAAAATTTTATGATATTGACAAACATAAAAAAATTCATAGCGATTTTGTAAATAAAATAAAAGAGTATCATGAATCACACAAGAAAGGTAAGGTAGATGTAACTTATTCGCTATTATTATACCTAAGACCTTGGGTAAAAGAACATATCACTGTTCATGATATAAAATATGTAGAAGAATTCAAAAAACACGGACTTAGTTAATATAGGAGGGAGGATTTTAGGAGGGAGGAGGGAGGTATTTAGGCTGGAGGTTACAAACTCCATCCAACCCTCCACCCTAAGGTGTTAATAATTTTATGTTTTTATAATAAAAGTTCCCCCAGTTTT
>JAOZQN010000294.1 GCA_029932195.1 Bacteroidales bacterium
TTAATAATGAGCTTTAAATAAAGAATTTACAAACTCCGAAACTTCAGTCAATAACAATTCCAAAACAATATGTTGTTGCTGCTACTGGCAATTTAAAAACCAATGACGAAATAAATTGGCTAAATAAATTAGTGAAACAAAATATACAAGGAACAGATTTAAGCAATCCTGCAAAAGGCGAATATAAAACTATAAGATATACGGAAGGTAATATTCATGATTTTGCGTGGTTTGCAAATAAAAATTATTATGTAGATAAAAGTAGTGTAAAACTGCCTAATTCTGGTAAAACGGTAACCACATGGACAATGTTTACCAACGGCAAAAAAAAATTATGGGAAAAAGCAATTGAATATGTTAACGATGCAGTTTATTACAACTCTCTTTGGATAGGCGATTATCCGTATAAAAACTGCACTGCTGTTGATGGTGGACTCCGAGCGGGCGGAGGAATGGAATATCCAACTATTACAGTTATTAGTTCGGGCTGGGACGATTTTTCGTTAGAAAAAGTTATTGTTCACGAAGTTATACATAATTGGTTTTACGGCATTTTTGGATTTAACGAACGAAGATACCCTTTTTTGGACGAAGGATTAACAACTTTTTACGAAACAAGATATGTAGAAAAAAAATATCCAAATAAAAAATATTCAAAAAGCAAACCGTATCATTATCACGAATACAATACTTATCATAATAACTCTGTAAATTCTAATAGTTTTCCAATAGATACAAAAACTACCGACATGGGAAAATGGACATATTATGGCACTGTTTACGGAAAGGCAGCACAATCTTTTTGGTATTTAATGAGTTTTTTTGGGAGAAGAAGAATTTGATAAATTAATGCAATCTCTTTTTGATGAGTGGAAATTTAAACACGTCCAACCTAACGACTTACATAATCATTTTGGTGAGTATTCAAGTAAAAATATAGACTGGTTTTTTAATGATGTAATTCAAACAACTAAAAAAATGGACTACAGTGCAAACAAAATAAAAAACAACAAATTATTAGTAAAAAACAAGGGAGAATTAACTTCTCCAATATCTGTTACGGGATTTTTGAAAAATAAGATTATATTTACATTTTGGGAAGATGGTTTTACTGGCAATAAATGGATTGAATTACCAGAAGAAAAATTTGATAAAGTCATAATCAATTATAATTACAATACAATAGACATAAAAACAACAAACAATACTACAAAAGACAAAAAATAATAAGTAAATAATAGGACAAAAGTTTTATTTATACAATTCCTCGTGTAAAGCGTGGACACTTTACGCATAGATAGTTATGCGGCAAGCGTCCACGCTTGCCACGATTTTTATTGGTAAGCAACGACATTTTTCAAAGTAGTTTACACTTTTGAGAAAAAGGAAAACTTACTTTTTAGTTAAAACCTTAGTAGAAATTAATATTTACAAGGTTTACAAACCTTATTACCTTATTTTAACAAACTGTAAATAAGGCAATAAGGTTAAAAAGTGGTGATTGTTTTAATTTTTCTACTAAGGTGAAAAATTAAAAATAAGTTTTTTGAAAATAAAAAAAGTGTAAACTACTTTTTAGCTCTTATGAAAAATGCCTAATAAACTTATAGCACACTGCTTATTAATGGAATTATTTCCAAAATAAAAATTAAAAAATAATGGAAAAAAAAAGATTTATTAGAATTATTCTATTTTCAATACTCATTTTTGCTTTTTTGTTATTTTTAGAATTAATTATTGTAAGTATATATCATAAAGATACAGTTGGAATAATTATTAGAACAGAACTTTCTAGTGCTGGCGAAACATGCTCTAATGTTGCATATTATAAATACATTTTAAATAATAAAACATATTATCAACATCAAGATATTATTATTGATGGTGTCAAAAATGGATATAAATTTGAAGTTCAATATTTTCCTATTTTTCCCTCAATGAATCTAGCAAAATTTTCAACAGAAATTACAAATGATACAACTTTGTATATTGAAGAGTAAATCCTTTAACCTAATATCAAAATACAAAAACAATTTAAATTAACAAAATAACTCAAATTTATAGAAATACCAAATAAACCAATAAAACCAACATACCAACCTATGCTACAATCCATGACAGGCTTTGGAAAAGCCAATTACGAAGACGATATTAGAACTATCAACGTAGAAATAAAATCGCTGAATAGCAAAAATTTTGATATTCGCTTAAAAACACCACCTACTTATAGCGAAAAAGAAATTTTGTTGAAAAACGAACTTTCCAAAAATCTTGTAAGAGGCAAGGTAGAATGCACTATTGAACTGGAAAATAAACAGGGAAAAAGTGATAGTTTTATAGATAAAAATGCAGTAAATAATTATTACAATCAGTTGAAAGATATTGTTGTTTCAAATAATAATAATGATTTGGGAAAAACAGATATTTATCAAATAATTATGCGAATGCCAGAAGTTGTAAAATCTAAAAAAGATGAGATAGACCCGCAAGAATGGCAGCTTGTTTTGGAAACCACACAAAAAGCTATTGCAGATATTCAAAATTTTAGAGAGCAGGAGGGCAAAGTACTACAAGATGATTTTAACAGTCGTATAAGCCTGATAGACAATTTATTATCAGAATTAGAACCTTTTGAAAAACAAAGAACTATTGATATAAAAAATCGATTAATAAAAAATTTAGAAAAATTATCGGAAATAGATTACGATAAAAACAGATTAGAACAAGAGCTAATATATTACTTTGAAAAACTGGATATTACAGAAGAAAAAGTAAGGCTAAAAAATCATTGTAAATATTTTTTGGAAACAATTGGCGAAAAAATATCGGCAGGAAAAAAACTTGGTTTTATTTCGCAAGAAATTGGTAGAGAGATAAATACAATAGGTTCAAAAGCAAACAATTACAATATCCAAAAAATTGTGGTGCAAATGAAAGACGAACTGGAAAAAATAAAAGAACAAATGATGAATGTTTTGTAAAGTTTTGAAGTTCTGAAATTTTGAAGTTTTGAATAACGCAAAGCGTCGATAACTTCATAATTTCACAATTTCACAACTTCATAATTTCACAACTTCACAACTTCAAAACTTAAAAAAAGTGTTAGAAAAAGATATATTTGAGGAGTTATTTAAGACTCATTTTAAGCCACTTTGTGGTTTTGCTAATAAGTATTTAAAAGATGTTGATTTGGCAAAAGAAATAGTGCACGATGTTTTTGTGAAACTATGGGAAAAACGAGAGCAAATAGATATGAATAAAGCTGTTAAGTCATACTTATACACTGCCGTAAATAATAAAAGTTTGAACCATATCAGAGACAACAAAAAATTTGTAAATAGCGATTATATTATTGAAAATGAGACCGATTGGAATTATTCCGACAACTTGGTAGAGCTTGAAATTCAGGAAAAAATAACAGCTACTTTGGACAGCCTACCTCCAAAATGTAGAGAAGTTTTTAAGCTCAGTCGCTACGAAAATTTGAAATACAAACAAATTGCCGAACGACTTAATATTTCGGTAAAAACAGTTGAGTCTCACATGAGTAAAGCTCTAAAAGCACTGCGAAAAAACTTATCGGAATATTTAACGTCTCTACTACTTTTGATTATCTCACAAATGTAAAAAAAGGGAAGAGACTGTATAAATAAATTCATGTTACATTTTTGCACCATCGGTGCAATATGTTGATAGAAATATATAAAATACAGCAAACAGCACCCCAGCGGGGTGCAACATGATTCTGTTTTTTTTATTAACAAATTATTGCACCCCGCTGGGGTGCTATATCCACATTATCAATTAATTCTATCGGTCTTTTGCACCGCTGGTGCAATGAAATTAAAAATGTTTTTTTTTAATTTTAAAGTAAGGGCAAACGTAATTTCATGTGTAATATTATTAGAAGCGAATAAAAAATGCAAAAAAACGACAAATATATAAACCTAATTTTCAAACAGCTTACCAACGAGGCTGATGAGAATGATATTTTGCAACTCAACGAATGGCTTGACAACAAGGACAATAAGGCTATTTTTGAGGATTACAAAAAAACATGGAATATAGCCAATAAATTGAACGAACCAGATATTTTAAATATTGAAATTGAAGACGAATGGGCTAAAATTCAGTCAAAAATTGGTTTTTCTAAAACTGTTCAGTTTCCTGAAAAGAAAAAAACGAGTAATTTCTTGAAATTTGCTGTTTCAATTGCTGCTGTTTTAATACTTGTTTTTGGTCTTATTTTTATCCTAAAACCAAAACAAAAAACTATTTTTGCAGAAGCTCAAATTGTTGAAACTGAATTAATTGACGGAACAAATATTATATTAAATAAAGGTTCTGAAATTTCGTATGCAGTAAATTTTAACAAGAAAAATAGAAATATAAAATTAACAGGAGAAGCATATTTTAATGTCGAGCATAATCCTGAAAAGCCATTTATTATAGAAACCGAAAACTTTTATGTAGAGGTGCTTGGAACAAAATTTTATGTAAATTCAACCAGCAATCAAGTAATTGTAAATGAAGGAATTGTTATAGTTTATTCCGAAAAAAGCAAAAGTGATTCTGTTATTTTAAATGCCAACAAAAAACTTATTTTAGAACAAAATAAATTTTTAAAATCCGAAAATCAAAACCAGAACTTTTTGAGTTGGAAAACGAAGAAAATTATTTTTAACAATCATAAATTTAGCGAAATAGCTACAATTTTAGAAAAAGTTTACAATATTGAGATAAAAATACTTAATCCAAAAATAAACGACCTACAACTCACCGTTTCCTTTGACAGTCAAGATATTGAATCGGTAATTACTGTTCTTGAAGCTACCCTAAATGTTACTATTACAAAGAAAGGAAATACTTTTGAAATTGATTTTAAATAATTATTTCATGTTACAGGTTTCATGTTGCAAGTTAATAACAACTTAAAAGACTTGTAACCTGCAACTTGTAACCTGCATTCTTATGAAAAAACTTATAACTATATTTTTACTTACATTCCTCTATATCAGTTCATTTTCTCAAATTAACTTGGAACAAAAAATAACGATAGTTGCTAAAAATAAACAACTTTCCGAAATTATTGATGAGATTTCTAATAAAGCAAATATTAATTTCTCGTATAGTAGTCAGCAAATAGATGTGGAGCAAAAAATAACTTTTATTGCTCGTAACAAACCTACCAAAATAATTATAAATCAACTATTTACAGATTGCAATATTGATTATATTGTTCTTGAAAAACAAATTGTTTTAAAAGCAAAACAAAAAGAAATTCCTACCGAAATTGTTGAAAATGAGATAAAACCAAAAATTGTAAAATACACAGTAAGCGGATATCTAAAAGACGAAAAAACTGGCGAAGTTCTTATTGGTGCAACAATTTTTGATAGAAATAAAAGAGTAGGCACAGCTACAAATCCCTACGGCTTCTATTCTTTAACTCTGCCTGTTGGAAACTACAACTTAGAATACTCATACATAGGCTACAACAAGAAAAATATTGAGATAGAACTCAATAAAAATCAGAAAATATCGCAAAGTTTGGAGTTGAACGAAAATGTGCTTTCAATTGTCTCTATTCCAGAGAGTAGTAGTTCGGATATTTTACAAATGAACTCAATAAAAAACTACAAATTAAGCTCCGAAGCAATCGTAAAACGACCTCTATTTGGTGGCGAATTTGATGCCATAAAAACACTTCAATCAATTGCAGGAATTAGCTCGCAAGGCGATGGTTCTGTGATATTTAACGTTAGAGGAGGTAACAAAGGGCAAAATCTTATTTTTATAGACGAAGCTCCAATCTACAATCCTTCGCATTTGCTCGGTTTTTTTTCGGCAATTGCCCCTGATGTTATCAATGATATAAAAATTTATAAATCAGATTTTCCTATTCAATATGGAGGACGACTATCTTCGCTTATTGATATTAGGACAAAAGATGGTAGCAACAAAAGTATAGGTTTTTCGGGTAATATAAGCCCACTAATGAGTAGTTATTCTTTTGATTCGCCACTAAAAAAAGACCATAGTTCTGTGCTTTTTGCCTTGCGAAATTCTCATGTAAATTGGCTTTTGGAAGACAATAATCCCAATTTAGATATAAAATTTTATGATTTTCATGCAAAATTGAATTTTAAGCCAAGTCGTAAGAATAGAGTTTATTTTTCATTTTATGCTGGTAGCGATATTTTAAAACTTAATAGTCAGCCAAGTTCAGCAATGTCTTGGAAAAATTTTACTGGAACTTTTAGGTGGAATCATCTTTTTTCGGATAAAATGTTCTCAAATACAATACTTTATTTTAGCCGCTACGACTATTTTCTCTACTCATCTTACGAAAACGAAGAATATTGGAGTTCACTAATTGGAAATCTGAGTTTTAAGAATGATTATTCATATTTTGCCAATCCAAAAAACACTTTTCGTTTTGGTTTTAGTTCCAACACACATATTTTTAATCCTGGAAATTTGAACAACGAGTACTTTGAGCATAAAGTATTTGCAAGCAATGCCATAGAACTTGTAACCTATTTTGGACACGAAATAAAATTGCAAAAAAAGCTCGCTTTTTTCTACGGAATCAGGCTTTTGAGTTGGAATAATATTGGTCCAGCGGTGGTTTTTAATTTTGATGAAAATCATCAACCAATTGATGCACAATTTTATGGATTGGAAAAATTTAACACTTTTATCAACACAGAACCACAAATGAATCTTATTTTTGCAGCAAACAAAACACTCTCATTCAAGGCGAGTTACAATCATAATATTCAATATTTACAATATTTGTCTAATTCTATAAGCCCATTTACTACGGTTGATATTTGGTTGCCTGCAAGTCCTAATATTCAACCACAAAAAGCAAATCAGTTTGTATTGGGGGCATATAAAAAATTTGCAGAATACAATTTTACAACAGAATTTTTCTACAAAAAAATGAAAAATCAGATAGATTATGTAGATCATGCAGATATGTATCTTAATCCGCTGTTGGAAGGAGAATTACGCTTTGGAACAGCTACTGCAAGCGGAATAGAATTTGCTTTGCAAAAGCAAAAAGGAGACTTTACTATAAACCTGAATTACACCTATTCACGTGTTTTTAGGCAAACAGATGGAGTTAATTTCAACAAAAAATATAGGGCAAGCTATGATAAGCCTCATAATATAAATATTAATTTGGCATATAAGGCTACAAATCGTTGGTTTTTAACCACTAACTGGGTTTATAGTTCGGGAAATAGATTTAGTTCGCCAACGAGTTTTTATTATTATCAAAATTATACCGTGCCAATTTACACTCAAAAAAACAACGATAAACTCCCTGACTATCACCGACTTGATATTTCTGCAAAATTCCGACTAAATAAAAATAAGAGCAAAAAATATATCCACCATCTTACTATTTCAATTTTTAATTTTTATGGGAGAGAAAATCCAGTTGCTGTAAATTTCAATAAAATTGAAGGAGAAAATGGCAATTATTACACTCCTGCCAATTATATTTATGATAATCAAATAATTACAACTTCTGTGAGTTTTCTTGGTTTTGTTCCTTCGGTTTCTTATCAGTTTAAATTTAGATAAAAAAACATTAAAATTTTTCACTCCAATAAATCTTACATTTACTATCTTTAAACCAAGAATTTATTTTTTCTTTTTCGTCTTCTGAAAAAAGGTTACCTGCTAAATATAAACGTCTAAGTTTAGGTAATTTTGTAATTTCATATGGTAATGAAGATAATTGATTATTTTCTAAATCTAATTCACTTAAAGCTTGCAAGTATTTTATTTCTAATGGAATATTTACTATTTTATTATTTGACAAAGTCAATACTTTCAGGTTTATTAAAGATTTTATATCTGAATTTATAGATGTTATTTTATTATTTTCTAAATAGTATTTGAACGGAATAAGGCTTCTGTGTTGTAATTTGCTATAAGTAAGT
>JAOZQN010000862.1 GCA_029932195.1 Bacteroidales bacterium
TTTAGAACTCACATTTAACGAGTTTGTTAAGGCATCAACTGCTTTTTTGTTTGCTTTTGGTAACGATTTGTAGGGCAGATTTATGAAAATTCTGCTCAAAACGTTAAATTCTTTCAACTCGTTGTGGATTGTACTTGTAATGCCGTGTGCAAGTTCTTCAAGATATTTGAAGTTGTTGGCATTGTTGTCTATGTAATCTTGCACTTTTTTAATTACACTCATTGTAATTTTTGCCATTTTATTTTTTTTTGTTTATAAATTTAAACTGTAAAATATTCTATTGTTTCATTTAATTCTTTTATATATTGTATTATTTCGCTGTAAGTTGCAGAAATTTCTTCGGAAGTTGCTGCGTTTTTTTGCGAAACGCTATTAAGTTCTTGTATTGAGTTATTTACCTGACTGATACCGGTTTGTTGTTCTGTGCTTGCGTCTGCAATATGTTTTATCATTTCGGCACTTTTAGTAATTTCAGGTATTATTTTAATAATTTCGTCTGATGCCAATTTTGATAGTTCTTGATTTGATTTTGAAAGTTCAATAATATCTTTTGATGCAATTTTTGTTTTATCAGCAAGTTTTCTTATTTCTTGTGCTACTACTGAAAATCCTCGCCCGGCATCTCCTGCTCTTGCTGCTTCAATAGCTGCATTAATCGACAAAATATCTGTTTTATTAGCAATTTCTTGAATAATTGTTATTTTTTCATTTATTTCTGCAACCGATTTTAAAGTGTTTATTATCATCACTTTATTGTCTCTTAATTTTTTTACAGAAATTTGTGTAATTTTACTTGTATCTTCGGCTTTTTCGTTGTTTGAACTTATTGTAGCATACATTTGTTCCATTGATGAAGATATTTCTTCTGTCGATGCTGCTTGCTCGCTTGTGGTTTCAGTTATTTTTACAGAGGCTTCGTTTAAATTTTCTGTTGAATTTATTAGTAATTTGCTTAATCTTTGCGAAGTAAGAATAACAACTGAAAGCCTATCTTTTATATTTACAAGTGATTTTATTATTTTTCCTATTTCATCTTTTCTTTTGCTTCTGAATGTTTTGTTTAGTCTTCCACCAGCTATTTGTTTTGCAAATTTCTCAATTTTAGATAGGTCTTTTAGGGCATAACTAACAATAAACCAAGTTGTACTAAATGCAATTCCGGTTACTGTTAGTCCGGAAATTATTGTTATTATTATTAGTTTATTAATTATTTTTTCGTTTTCAATATTTGCGTTCATATTAAAAATAATGAAAGCGGAAAATAGAATAAATAAAACTCCTACGACAAAACTTATAAAGAAACTTACTTTCTTTTTTATTGAAATATTATTAATTTTTTCAAACATTTTTTTATTTTTTTTATTTTCACGCAATTTTTATACCAATTCATTGTGTGTTTTTTGGTTGCATATATCGATAACTGCTCTTGTGTCGATATTTTGTGTGGGTGGTGGTGGGTTTTGAGCGTAGCGAAAAAACTCACCACCACCCACACAAAATATTGACATCAAAGCAAATGTTAGGCTTTCTATTTATTTGTTCATCAATCAGTTCGTTGCAAATTAACTGTTTTCTTATCAAAAAGAATGGGGTTTTATGGTAATCAATTTTAGCGTAGCGTTAAGAAATTTATTACTATAAAATTTCATTCTCATTCATCAGCGAAAAATTAACCTGCAAACCAAATCATTCATCAACAAGCAATAGAAAGTCTGTCATTTTTTGTTTCCTGTTTTTATTCAATTATTATTTTTTCTGTTAAAATTCCATTTTTCGTTTCAATCTTCACGAAATATGTCCCTGCTTGTTGTTTTGTCAAGTCAATTTTAGTATTTGTTGTTTCTAAAATTATTTTTCCTGAAATATCCAAAATCGTTATTTTTT
>JAOZQN010000863.1 GCA_029932195.1 Bacteroidales bacterium
CCACACCAAAAAAAAACCACACAAGCCACCGCAAGCAAGAAGTTACCGTTATCATCAACTCTCCTGTGGATGATAATACGTTGATTTTTTATCTAACATAGGGAGAATTAATAGTTTTAAATTAAAAACAAACAATCAGATATAAATCAAGCAATTAACTATAATGTTAATTGGAATTAAATAAAATAAATATGAATTTCATAGTTTCTGTAATTAGATTTCCATTCGGGTTAATAGCTTCAATCGCTGTAATAGGATTGTGGTTAGTAATCTTTCCTTTTGAAGCATTAGTTGTATTAGTATCATTTCCTTTTGCTTCATTGTTTATGGATAGATATGATATTAAAAACTCATGGTTAGGCACTTTTCCTAACACAATAAAAAGTATGTCAAAGAATTTATCTGATATTTGGTATTGGGTTGGTAATGATTAATTTTGCAAAATGAAAGATACAAATTTAAAAATATTACTTGAACAATTTATAAGTTCGTCAAAAGAAACTGAATGGCTTGAATTTAAGATAAATAATTCAAAGCCTGAAATGATTGGCGAAAAAATATCTGCACTTGCAAACAGTGCTACTTTGAGACAGAAATCACACGGATATTTAATATTTGGGGTTAAAGACGATACACATGAAATTGTCGGAACAAATTTTAATCCGACAACAAGTAAAAAAGGAAATGAAGAATTAGAACATTGGATTGCTCAAAGATTAAGTCCGAGAATTGATTTTGAGATAAACGTTTTTGATTATGAAAATAAACAAATTGCAGTATTTAAAATTCCTGCAAATAAACAAGAACCTGTTAAATTTAAAAACATTGCTTATATCAGAGTTGGAAGTATAACACGAAAATTAATTGAATTTCCGGAAAAAGAACGAAAAATTTGGAATAAAAGCGAACAACTGAATTTTGAAGATAGAAATGCAAAAACTAATATTTCAGCAGATACAGTATTAGAATTGCTTGATTTTTCAGCGTATTTTGAGCTAACAGGACAAAAAATGCCTTTTAATCAAAATTCAATACTTGAAAAATTAACACAAGAAGAGTTTTTAGAAAATTCTGATAACTTATATAATATCAAAAATTTAGGTGCATTTTTATTTGCCAAAAATTTAGAACAATTTGATAATTTACGAAGAAAAGTAACGAGAGTAATTATTTATAAAGGAAAAGGCAGACTTGAAACAATAAAAGAACATCAAAGCAAAAAAGGACTTGCAATTGGATTTGATGATTTAGTAAACTATGTAAATGACCAATTACCTACAAATGAAAAGATAGGAACTTCATTTCGAAAAGAAGTCAGAATGTTTCCTAAAATTGCAATAAGAGAACTTGTTGCCAATGCTTTAATTCATCAAGATTTTAGTATTCGTGGAACAAGTGTCATGGTTGAGATTTTTACAGGTAGAGTAGAAATAACAAATCCGGGAAATCCGCTTATTGACACATTACGATTTATAGACCATAGTCCATTTTCAAGAAATGAAAAACTTGCATCATTTATGCGAAGAATAAATCTATGCGAAGAACGTGGAACAGGAATTGATAAAGTAATTACACAATGTGAATTATATCAGCTTCCTGCACCAAAATTTCAAGGCGAAGAAATGTTTACGAGAGTTTACCTATATGCACCGAGAGAATTGAGAGAAATGGACAAACAAGATAAAATTCGTGCAACATATCAACATTGTTGCTTAAAATATGTTTTTGATGAATTTATGACAAATCAATCGTTGCGAGAACGGTTTAAGATTGAGAAAAAAAATTATCCGATGGTTTCTAAAATAATGAAAGATGCGTTAAACAGTGGAATGATAAAAGAATTTGATACTGAAAATAAAGCAAAACGTTACACAAAATATAT
>JAOZQN010000295.1 GCA_029932195.1 Bacteroidales bacterium
ATTTTATGTTGATGCTACAGGACACGGCTTAGTATGTGCAGTAAGCGACCAAAGCATAGGTACAGAATGGGGTTGTACAATAGAAATAAGCGGAGCTGATGGTACAGCTATTGGAACAGGTGCTCAAAACACAATAGATATTGAAACTGGCTGTACAACTGCTGGCACAGCTGCCGATATTTGTGCAAATTTAACACTAAATGGCTACAGCGATTGGTTTTTGCCTTCAATAAATGAATTGAATGAAATGTATAATAATAGAAATGCTATAAATACAACAGCAACAGCTAACGGTGGCTCAAATTTCGCATCTGATTCTTATTGGAGTTCTACCGAGTATAACTATATCGACGCTTGGCGTTACAAGTTCAGCGGCGGCTACTCGACCAGCTTCAATAAGGTTTACGCTTATAGAGTTCGGGCAGTCAGAGCTTTTTAACTATTCAACTATTTACCTATTTATTGCCGTAGGCAATCGAATTTTTTTTGCGATATTTGACTTTGCCAAAGTTTGAAACTTTGGCAAAGTTCTATTTTTTATAAATAATAAAAATATATCAAATTTATTTGTATCTTTGTAATAAATATAAAATATATCAAAAATGGAAATAACAAAAGTTCACGATAAGTTTTTTAAGAAGTTATTCAAAAAACAATATTTAATTTTAAAATAAAATGGAAATAAACCCTATAATATCAAATAAACTACCTTTACTTATAAATATTTGTAAACAATATAGTGTTACAAAATTATATTTATTTGGTTCTGTTTTAACCAAAAATTTTGATAATGATAGCGATATTGATTTATTAGTAGAATTTGACGAACAGCTTACTCCCGTAGAACGAGGAGAATTATTCTGGCAATTAGACGATATATTACCAAGTTTATTTTCAAGAAGAATTGATTTAATAACAACAGCGAGCTTAAAAAATAAATATTTTATTAAAAATTTGAATAAAACCAAACTAACAATCTATGAATGAATTAATATACAAATACTTAGAAGATATTAAAATTGCAATTGGAAATATAGAAGAAGATTTAGGAAGTAAAAGGAATTTTATACTTTATCAAAAAAACAGAACAATAAAACAAGCAACCGAAAGAAATTTTGAAATAATTGGAGAAGCAATAAATAAAATTTTGAAATTAAAACCTGATATTTCAATAAGTTCAGCCAGAAGAATAGTTGGAAGAAATAGATTAATACATGCCTACGATGCAATTGATGATGCAAATATTTGGGCAATTATAGTTAATCACTTACCTATTTTAAAAGAAGAGGTTATAAACTTATTGAAAGAATAATTGACCAACTATACTTTGGTTTTTTTTCATAAATAACTAAAAAACAATTACATGAAACAAAAAATCTATTTAATTTTAATCTTATTTTTGCTACCAGCAGTAGCATTTTGTCAAACAACAGATATTTTAAACAAGGTAGCAGAACAAAGTGCAGAAAACACAGTAAAAGAACTCAAAGATTTAGAGCAAGACGACAAAAAACGTATTATTACAGTTGTTCCTTTTTTGAGCTCCGATGGGAAATATACCGAAAACAGCAAGGAATTTACCAAAAAATATGTAGAACTGCTAAATAAAAAAATAGCAGATGCAAATTTAAAGTTTGTAGTTTCTGGCGACGATTTTGAAGACAAAGAATTTACAAATCTTATTTTCGAATCCAGTATTGGTCCAAAAGACAATAAATATTGGGAAATTTTTATTAAAAAATTTCAACCAATTTACATAATAAAAGGAAATTACAAAATTGATGAACAAGAAAATAAGTTGTATTTTGAAAATGTAAAAATCTATAATAATTGGCTTGAAGAAGACTACGTAAACAAAGTATCTGTTCAAGACGCATCAGCCGAAATGTTTAACAAATTTGTAACACACTCTATTTTTATCCCAGGTTTAGGACAAGTAAAAAGAGGACAAAAAACAACTGGCTACACAGTAATGACATTTACAGGAATTACAATAGGCAGTGCAATAATTTCGGAATCGTTACGACAGATAATGCTATCAAAAGCAAAACGAAATCCGTATTCTACTGTTTACAAAGATAATGCAGCAATTTTTGGGACAGTAAGAACAGCAAGTTTAATAGGTTTTGGAGCAACTTATATTTTTAATATCGCAAGTGCAATTGCATACAAACCCAAGAATAAATATTTGAGTAATATTTATTTTACTCCAAACTATACAAGAAACCAATTCTATGTAACACTTAGCTTTAAAATTAACTAATAAGCTAAAAGAATGAAAAATAAGCATATCACTGTGTTGTATTTTTTTTGCTTTTTTTCAACGATAGTGCTGATTTGATGCAAAGTGCAGTAAATTAGTGTTTTAGAATGATTTAACATTGTGTAAAAAAAAGCAAACGAAATCAATACAATTTCATTAAAACTTTAAAACTTTCAATCATTAAAACTTAAATCCCCAAAAATATGAAAATAATAGGAATAATACCATCGAGATTAGATTCAAAACGTTTTCCAGACAAGCCACTTGCAGATATCAACGGAATACCAATGATTGGGCATGTTTACAAGCGTAGTAAATTATGCAAAGACCTTTCGGAAATTTATGTTGCTACTTGCGATAAAGAAATAGCAAATTATATTGAAAGTATTGGAGGCAAGTATATTATGACTTCGGATACGCATAACAGTGCTTTTGACAGAACAGCAGAAGCTCTCATCGAAATAGAAAAACAAACCAAAGAAAAACCTGATATTGTGGTAATGATACAAGGGGACGAACCAATGGTAACTCCCGAAATGCTTGCAAATTCGCTTAGTCCGATAATTATGGACTCGGGAGTGAGTATTGTTAATTTAATGGCAGAAATAAAATCGGAAGAAGAATTTAAAGACCCAAATGAAATAAAGGTTGTTGTTGATGTAAATAATAATGCTTTGTATTTTTCACGAGAGCCAATTCCAACTTCGCAACGAGGCACAAGTGGTTTTCCTCGCCTAAAATTAATTTCTATAACTCCGTTTCGCCGAGAATTTTTGTTGGACTACAACGAAATGATGCAAAGTCCACTTGAAATTATAGAACATATTGATATGATGAGAATTATAGAAAATGGTTACAAAGTAAAAATGGTTCTCACCGAATCGGAAACATACTCTGTGGATACTCCACAAGATCTTAATAAAGTTAAAGAATTGATGAAAGATGACTATTTTGTAAGGAAGTATATTTAGAAACTATTTGCTAACTTACTTATAGAGAGCAAGAAACAAAGATGCTGTAACTAAAGCCAGAACAACGGAATAATAGATTAGCCTTTTTTTGAATTTGGTTTGAGAGGTATTAGAATTTAAAATAATAAAATATCCGACTTGTGCAATTGCAATAGCAAATAGCATTAGAATAATATGCTCTACTTCCCAAAATCGGATTAAGCTATTTTGTATTATATTATCTAAATCTACTAATTCTTGTTTTTTGTTTATAAAATACAGAAAAAATCCTAAGGCAGATTGTAAATAAAGAAGTATTAAGTTCGAAACTGTGGTTCTTTTATCAAATTTGCTGAAATTTTTGTCTTTTTTTAGACCTATTATTGAGCTAATAACAATAAAAATCATTGTTGCAAAAAACAACAAACTAATTGCAGCATGAGTAAATAGTATAAACGATTTCATTATGCAAAAATAAATAAAAACTGTTTAATAAAAAAAATAAGCTAAAAATAAACTTTCTATAATATTTTCAGCTACTCTACATGATGATTTTTAAAATGAGATAAAAATATATTATTTTTCAAAAAAACAATTTGCAAGAAGTTTGTAGAGACGTTGCATGCAACGTCTTTACTAAATTGTTTTTATCAAATTTTATATTTTTTTATCAAATAAAAAAAACATCATGTAGAGTAATTTTTAGCTTGTTTTGTTTTTCATAAAAAAAACAACCATTTTTCTTTCGCTTTGCGAAACCTGTAACCTGCAACTTGTAACACACCCTGGGAGTTTGGTTGCAGGTTGCATGTTATAGGTTTCGCAATACGATTATAAATTACAACTATTTTTTTGTTTTTTCATAAAAAAAACAACTATTTTTCTTTCGCTTTGCGAAACCTGTAACCTGCAACTTGTAACACTCCCTCAGTATGTTACACACTCAAATTATATTGCATCAGCTAAATTTGTTCCTTGCAAAATTCGGTCAGCCATTCCAATTCCTCCTATTAAGTTGCCTCCAATATATAAGCCCTTATGTTTTTCTTGCAATAATTTTACTGTTTCAAATCTTGCTTCACTTTCTATTCCATATTGAGGGATAGCTTTTTTATGCCTAACTATTTTTAGTAAATCGGGGGTGAAATTAGAGCAATCTAATAGAAGTTCGGTTTCTTTTTTTATTAGAGAAATTACCTCTTCGTCTGATAAATCAACGATATGTGGTTTTCTTATTCCGCCAGCAAAAATAGAGAATAATGCTCCACCTTCTGGTGCTCTTCCAGATACGAGTGCAGACATAAACATGATTCCTAAAATATCTTTGTCTTCTTTAAATGGAATAAGTCCTCCAAAAGCATCAAGTTCCATTCCGCTCCATTTTTTAAATCCTAGAGCTACTTCTATAACTTTTGCATATTGCAAGGAGGTAAGATTATTCATGTCTTTTTCTTCTACAAAAGGCAATAAATTAGGTAATGAATGTGAATCAGTTGTAGTAATCACATTCTTAGCATTTATAGAAATTTCTTTGCCTTCTATTTTTCCGCTCACAGTAAAGCCATCTTTGGTTGGCTGCACAGAAATATCATCAACACCTAATATAAAATTATCTTTGCCTGCCGATTTATACACTGCTTTTGACAACTCCGAAAGTCCTCCTTTTACTGAATAGACAGATTTATTGGCACGTTTTTCGTCATCAGTTTTGGGTTCTTTTTTCTTTTTTATTGCTCCTTTTATAAAACTACCGTAGTCTTGTTCTAAATTATATAATTTTGGCAAAGCATATTTAGGAATAAGCATTTCGGGGTCGCCAGCATAGACTCCAAGAATAAAAGGGTCTATTGCATAATCTAAAAAACTTTTTCCTAATCGTCTTTCAACCAGGTCTTTTAATGTTTCGTTGGGTTGGTTTCCGGTTTTTCTAAAAGGTTCTCCTAATACTCTAAATTTATCGCTAAGTTTAAAAAGTGGCGTGCCAATAGCAGAAAGCATACCAGAAGGGAGGGCGTGCCATTTGCCCTTTTTTAAAACATATCTTTTTTTTACTTTTTCGTTGGCAAGTTCAATTTCACAACTTCCTTTTAAGTCGTCAAATAAATTAACTACCGCTGTATTAGATAGTAAAGCAGAGTTTGGACCTTCCTCCCACGTAAAATCATCTGTTTTACCTGTTTTTATTACACCACCAACTCTATTTTGTTTTTCTAATACAACAAAATCTTTGTTCTTTTTTTTCAAACAATGTGCAGTGGTAAGTCCAGTAATACCAGCTCCAATAATTACAGTATCTTTTGTCATTTTCGTAATTTAAGATGTTTTTTTGATATTATTTAACAATATCTACAAAAGTTTTAATTAATAATTTATGATTTGATTTAATTTTTACTCTCGAAATATTGTAGAAATTAAATTCATTATTAAAATAAGGTATAAGTTCTGTATCTAAATCGTATAAAGTTTCAAGATTTTCGTTTATAAAACTTATTGGAATTATAACAATATTTTTGGTTGTGCTTTCTATTAGTTTTTCTATAACTTCCTTTGTGTCAGGAGCAAGCCATTTCATTTTTCCCATTTTTGACTGATAGGTTATCTTAAAGTCAAGTTGGAGTTTGTTAGCTATTAATTCAGCTGATTTATTTATGGCTTGTGGATATGTATCTCCTTTGTTTACAAGATATTCAGGAATAGAATGTGCACTAAAAATAAGTAGAGGATTATTAATTTTATTTTCTTCTATATGATTTTTAATTAGCTCTGTCCAAAAATCTGTAAAGTAATCATTATCATAAAATTGATTAATAATTTCTATTTCAAGAGAAGGGTTAGATTTTAATATTTTTCTAACATCAGCCCTTACACTACCAGTTGTGGTCATGCTTTCTTGCGGGTAGAGTGGTAAAATTTTTATCTTTTTAGCTCCTTTTTTTGTTAAAATATTAACTCCTTCTGCAATTAAAGGTTGCGAATAAGAAAAAGCTGATTCTATAATATATTTATTTCCAAGTTCTATATTTAATAAATTTGCACACTCTTCTACTTCGCTAATTAGCGGAGTACCACCAATTAGCTCGTATTTTAACCACGATTTTTTGTATCTGCTATAACTAATTACTCTGGATACCAGAAATCTTACAGGTTTTGGAAAAGGCAAAATAAAAGGGTCGGTAAACATTTTTTTTAGGAAAAAAAGAAGTTCTTTTTCGCTTGTTGGTCCACCCATATTTACGAGTAATATTCCAGTCATTTTAAACAGTTTTTGAATATAATTGTTTACCTGTTTTTAGTGCAGGGTCAAGTTTCATTGCAATATTTCGCACAATTAATCGTCCTTTTTCTTTTACAACAATTTCATTTTCAGATAACTGAATAACATCATCTTTAACAAACTCTTCAAATTTATTTTTATCAAAACCAACAATGTTTTTGAGTTGTTCCGCAGACAGATTAAATTCTTTTGCCGTTTGTTCAAAATTAAGATAGTTGTTACACATTATTTCATTTATTACTGTATGAATAATTTGTTCTTCGGAATTTGTTGAATATCCTCTAATAGTTGCAAATCCTTTGTTATCAATCATTTTGATATATGCTTCAGGATTTTTCTCATTTTGGGCATAAGCTCCATAAAATTGACTTATTGCAGAAGCCCCAAATCCGTAAACCTGTCCTGTTGTTTCACGTGTGCAATATCCTTGAAAATTTCTATGTAACTTTTTGTTGTCTAGGGCAATAGAAAGTTCATCGTCGGGTTTTGCAAAATGATCCATTCCAATTGCAACATATCCATTTGAGGTTATTTTTTCAAGAGAAGTTATAAACATTTCCATTTTTTCTTCTGGCTTTGGCAAACCCTCTTTTTCCAATGCTTTTTGATATTCTTTTACCCATGGAACATGTGCATAAGAAAATGTTACAATTCTATCTGGATTTATTGCGATAGCTTTTTTTGTTGTTTCAATAAAACTTTCCACAGTTTGTTTTGGCAAACCATAAATTAAGTCAATATTTACTCCTGTGAAACCTGTTTTATGTAGTTTTTTAACTATCTCATCTATTGGGTACTTGGGTGGTTTTCTGTTTACAAAACTCAATACATCTTCGTTAAAGTCTTGAACACCAAGACTCATTCTATTAAAACCATAGCCGGCTAATTTATCAATATCGCTAAAATTTAGATAAGCAGGACTACATTCAATAGCAATTTCTGGATTGTCTGTAAAACTAAAATTAGTTTTTAAAACATTCATTATTGTTTCAATATGTTCGTAAGGTATTGAATTTGGAGTGCCTCCTCCCCAATGTATTTGACTTACAAGTCGCTTATTATCAATTAATTTAGCAACATTATTTATTTCTTTAGATAAAGCTTCAATATATTTGCTGATAAATGTTTTTCCTTTTCCAATAATAGTATTGCAACCACAAAAACTACATTGATGTGGGCAAAAAGGAATATGAATATAAATTGAAATATTTTCTGGTTGCTGGCTATTTGATTGAATAATACTTTGTTGGAATGTATTTGTATTAAATTCTTCTGTAAAAAAAGTAGCAGGAGGATAACTTGTGTATCTCGGACCTGCTTGATTATATTTATCAATAAATTGTTTTGTTATTTTCATTATATTTATTTTATATTAATTTTTGGCAAAAGGTTAGAATTAATGAGCTGAAGTTTCGGAGTTTATAACATCTTAAATATCAAAAAGTTAAAAAAATAAAAT
>JAOZQN010000296.1 GCA_029932195.1 Bacteroidales bacterium
AATTAGAAAACATGTTAAAATTGTGTAAGTTTCCAACTTTACGTGGGTAGCCAAAGTTATCAAGTTAAAAGTTTATCTCATTCTTCAAGACAAACAACCAACAACCAATAACCAACCAAAAACTTAGTTTATGAAATTTATAGGCATAATTCCTGCAAGATACGATTCTACACGATTTCCTGGTAAACCGTTGGCAATTATCAATGGAAAATCGATGATACAGCGAGTTTGGGAACAAGCCTCAAAATCGTTGAAAACCGTAGTTGTTGCAACTGACAACAATAAAATATTTGACCATGTGAAAGGTTTTGGAGGGCAAGTTGTTATGACTTCAAAACTACACAAAACAGGAACGGATAGATGTTTTGAAGCTCTTCAAATTTTTTCTGAAAAAGAAAATATAAATTATGATGTAGTAATTAATATTCAGGGAGATGAGCCATATATTAGCCCTAATTCTATCAATTTATTAAAGAGTTGTTTTTTGGATAAAAATACAGAAATTGCAACTCTAATAAAAAAGGAATTTGATATTAAAGAATTGCAAAGTCCGAACACAATAAAAGCAATTATTGATAGAAAAGACTTTGCAATTTATTTTAGCCGTTCGGTAATTCCTCACATAAGAGGTTACAAACAAGATTATTGGACAAAAAAACACACTTTTTACAAACACATTGGTATTTATTCTTACAAAACAGATATTTTAGAAAAAATCACCAAATTAGAACAAACTTCCCTCGAAATATCAGAATCTTTGGAACAGAACCGATGGCTAGAAAACAGCCTAAAAATAAAAACTGCCACCACAACCGAAGAATCTATCTCCATTGACACCCCCGAAGATTTAGAAAAATTAGTTAAAGAAGTGAAATAGTTTTTTGGATAAAACCCGCAAGCGTCTGCAAAACCTGGGGCGTTTTAAATATTGAAGACAAAAAACTCAGTGGTTAACCTTTTAAGAGAACCACTGATTGTGAATAGCTTGCTATTAAGAATTTATTTCTATTAAAATCTCTAAAATTTCTATTGCAGCAACGGGGATAGAAGTTCCTGGACCATATACACCTACAACTCCGCTGTCAAATAAGAAGTCGTAATCTTGTTTAGGAATAACTCCACCTACAATAACAATAATATCTTCTCTACCAAGTTTTTTTAGTTCGGCAATAACCTGTGGCACAAGAGTTTTATGACCAGCCGCAAGACTTGATACTCCCAAAATATGAACATCATTTTCCACTGCTTGTTTTGCAGCCTCTTCGGGTGTTTGAAAAAGTGAACCTATATCTACATCAAAACCGATGTCTGCGTAGCCAGTTGCTACAACTTTTGCTCCTCGGTCGTGTCCGTCTTGTCCCATTTTTGCTACCATTATGCGAGGACGACGACCATCTAATTCGGCAAATTTATTCGCCAATTCTTGTGCTTTTTTAAACATACCATCATTTTTACTTTCCGAAGCATATACTCCTGATATTGAACGAATAACTGCTTTATATCTGCCAGCAATTTTTTCTACGGCATCAGATATTTCGCCAAGTGAAGCACGCTTGCGAGCTGCATCTACGGCAAGTTCCAATAAATTTCCGTCACCCGATTTAGTTGCCGCTGTTATAGCCTCTAATGCTTTTTTTACTTCGGTCTCGTTGCGTTCTTTTTTTAATTTTGATAAGCGTTCTATTTGCGATTTTCTAACAGTAGTATTATCAATTTCCAAAATATCAATAGGGTCTTCTTTGTCCAAACGGTATTTATTTACGCCAACAATAACGTCTTTTTCGGAGTCAATACGAGCCTGACGACGTGCTGCAGCTTCTTCAATTCTCATTTTGGGCAAACCCGTTTCAATTGCTTTTGCCATTCCACCAAGTTCTTCAACCTCTTCAATTAATGCCCATGCTTTTTGAGCAATTTCGTAAGTCAATTTTTCTACGTAATATGAACCAGCCCAAGGGTCTATGGATTTACAAATATCAGTTTCTTTTTGAATATAGATTTGTGTATTCCGTGCAATTCGTGCAGAGAAATCTGTTGGCAGAGCAATTGCTTCGTCAAGAGCGTTGGTATGCAAAGATTGTGTATGCCCCAAAGTTGCCGACATTGCTTCTATGCAAGTCCTTGCTACATTGTTGAATGGGTCTTGCTCGGTGAGACTCCAGCCCGATGTTTGGGTGTGAGTTCTCAGTCGCATAGATTTTTCGTTTTTCGGATTAAATTCTTTTACAATTTTTGCCCAAAGCATTCTTGCTGCTCTCATTTTGGCTATTTCCATAAAATGATTCATTCCTGCTGCCCAGAAAAACGACAGTCGTGGAGCAAAATCATCAATATTTAAGCCCGCTTCAACTCCTGCACGTAAATATTCCAATCCGTCGGCGAGAGTGTATGCGAGTTCAATATCCGAAGTGCCTCCTGCCTCCTGGATATGATACCCAGAAATGCTGATTGAATTAAACTTAGGCATCTTTTTAGATGTATATTTAAAAATATCGGCAATAATTCGCATCGACGCTTTTGGCGGATAAATATAAGTATTACGAACCATAAATTCTTTAAGAATATCGTTCTGGATTGTGCCTGCAAGTTGTTCTAATTTAACACCTTGCTCTTCTGCTGCAACAATATAAAACGCAAGAATTGGTAACACAGCTCCATTCATTGTCATGGAAACAGACATTTTATCTAATGGAATTTCATTAAATAAAATTTTCATATCCAAAATTGAATCAATTGCTACTCCCGCTTTTCCTACATCTCCTACAACACGCTCGTGGTCGGAGTCGTAGCCTCTATGTGTAGCTAGATCAAAAGCTACAGAAAGTCCTTTTTGCCCTGCGGCAAGATTTCGCTTATAAAAAGCATTTGACTCTTCTGCTGTGGAAAATCCTGCATATTGCCTAATTGTCCAAGGGCGTGTAACATACATAGTTGAATATGGTCCCCGCAAAAATGGTGGCAATCCAGAAGTATAATTCAAATGCTCCATATCTTCCAAAATTTCTTTGGTATAAACAGATTTAACATCAATTTGCTCAGCGGTTTGAAAAGTTTTTACTTCTACATTTTCTTGCACTCCACTTTTTGGATTGCTTTTTATGTTTATTGATTTGAAGTCTGGTTTCATATTGTTTTACGGTTTAATTCCTTTTCAATAATTTTTTCAATTTCAGATAATAAGTAAGTAAGTGCTTAGTTTTAAGTGTTGAGTCCCCTCCGAAAAGCATCTTTTTGCATTATGCAAGGTTAGAATAAGACACAATTACTTTCTTATAGTTGTTTTTAATAAGCCTCCTCTGTTTGTTCTCACATCTACTGTTTTTTGATAACCTGTTTTTCCTACAAGTTTAACGGCACTCTGGACATCAATTGCTACTTGGGTTGTTTTTAAAACTAACTTAGTTTCACCAACTTGAATAGTATCTCCGTCGTTTAATTTTACTAACTCCTCCCCTACTCTTTTGGTATTTCCATTGATAAAAGTTCCGTTCATACTTGGTTTTCCGAGAGCTTCGGCGTTGTCTGCAATTGAGTATTCATACTCATATTTTTGATTTTGCTTTACAAAAACAACTGCATGATGACGACTCACATAATTATCTGAGATAGGAATATTTGGAATATTTTTACTCGTTTTCCTTCCTATAAGATTTCGTCCTTCTTTTAACGGAAAGGTTTCTGTTTTTTTATTTTCGGTGTGTATTATTAGCCAACCGGCTTCTTTTTTTATCATAATATTTTAATGTTTTCAAATTGAATATCTGGATTTAAAATATAAACACCTCTTCGTGTGCGTTTAAAGAGTTTTTTGTTATAAATAAAATCTCTTTCTATTTCGTTGTTAGCAAGAACAGAATTTACATAACTTCGCTTTCTTCTATATTCAGGTAAAATAGTTTCGGGTATTTTTTCTATAAATTCTAAAAAATCGTCCATTTTTAAACCAGCTTCAGCTTTATTTGTTTCAAATACTTTTTTCTTTAATTTTATTTGTTCTCTTGTTAAGAATCTTACAATTTCATCGTCTTGTTTTAGCAATTCGTCTATTTTTTTAGCAACAATCTTGCTTTGAGTAGCTTTCATAAAATTAAGAAGAAAAAATGCCATTGATTGATTATTTATTTTTATTAATTTATCATCAATAATACAAGTTATATTTTTTTGTTGTAATTTTGGATATACTTGTTTCAGGTAATCAAAATTTGATTTTATATTTTTATCTTTTAATATTTCGTATTTGTAGGTAGTATAAATAGCTGTTTGAATGGAAGTTCGTTGTTCTTTATTTACATTAAGAATGCTGGCATCATTTTTAAGGAAAAAATTAACTAACTGTAAATTAGCGTATTTAACAGCATATTGCAAACCAGTGAAGCTATTATCGTTATCTATTTTAAAGTCTATACCATATTTTTTTACAACTTGTTTAACCTCGTTCATTCTATTTAATCTGCACGACTTTTCGTATTCTTTTCGCACCTGTCGGATTTGTTTCATATATATAACTGCTCTCATAAAATTCAGGTCTGCAAGCTCTTGCAGGTCTTCGTATTCTTTTCGTGCTACGGCATATTTGAACAAATCCTTTCGTTCTCGTTTTGCTTCTTGCTCTGTTTTATTTTTATCTAATGCTATTTTCTTAATATTTTCGTATTCTTCTGGTGTAATGTATTTTACGCCAGCAATTTTGTCTCTAATTTGTCTTGCTTGCTCGTGCTTACCTTGTAGTTCTAATTTTTTTGCTTCTTGTAGCCAATCTTCTTCATCAGATTTTTCTTCTTTAATATTTATTTTTTGCGTAGTTTCTTTTAACTCTAAAAGTTCAAATATCCGATGATTTTTCTTTTCTTCAAGTATATATAAGTTTTTAACAGAGCGAGTTATAGCAACGTATAAGGAATTTATAAAAAATTTATAAACCTCTAAATCTTTGTCTGTTTTATCTCTGGCTCTGGAATATTTTAAATTTTCCTCTAAATCTGCTTTCGTAATTCCGCTGACTATGTTGTCAAATTTAGTTTCGTTGTTGGTAATAAAATTTAGCAGGATAATATTTTCGTATTCCAGACCTTTTGCTTCTTGAATAGAAAAAATGAGTGGAGTTTTAAAATGTTTTCTTGCTTTCTTTTTATCGTCGTTGGTCATAACGAGGACTGCATATTTTGTAGAATTTTGAGTTTTGGAATTAAGATTTCGTTGTTGTTTTTTGTTATCGCTGATGAGCGTAACTTCTCCACTTTTTTCCGAAACAGAGTCTATAAGATAAGTGCTTTCTTTGTCTATCGAACCAAAACGAGAATTTTTTATTTTTAATAATAAATTAGATAATTTAGTTACCTCCTGTGAGTTACGATAGTTAGTTTTTAATATGCGAATTAAGGAAAAGTCAAAATTATCTTTAAAAAAGAGAGATTTTATTTTAGACCACGAAAAGAAATTAGGGTGAACTATTTGATTGGAATCGCCACTGAGAATAAAATTACTACGTATTTTTAGCGAGCTTAAAATTAATTTTAGCTGAATATTTGTTATATCTTGAACTTCGTCTATTACAATAAAATCATATTTTTCCCTCACCAAATCAAGATATTTATATGATAACATATTTATATCATACCAAGAAGTATCTTCTAAAAATTTAATGTATTTTTTAAAAATGGAATATATATTTTCTCTTTGCTTACGATTAAAGATAGATTGTTTAACGCCAAGATCTAGATAATCATTCTCCGAGAGATAGGCAGAGTCAACTACCGAGCCGGTAAGCACACCTTTAAATTCCTCGTATAATCGGTAAGGATCGGCAATGTTTGAATGCTGTTTGTGTTTGTTAAACCAGTTTTCAAAAGTTTTGTAAGGGAGTTCGCTTCCCTTAGGAATTTTTATACTTTTAACATATTCATTGAAAGAAAGGAAATCAATTTCTTGTTTATCATTGGTGTAATTATTTGAATAATAGATGTTTTGGGCATTTTCCACCAAAAATTCCGATAACGAAATATATGCTACAGTTCCGTTTAATTTTTTTAATTTTTCGAGAGTCAAAATAGTTTTTCCACTTCCCGCCGAGCCAATAATTGTGAGGGGCGTAGGCAAAGCATATATCTCATCTTGTGCTTCGTCAAAAGAAATTATTTTATCGAGCATGTAGAAATGCCTTCTTCGTTTGTTCAAATAAATAAGATTCTTTATACTTTCGGCTTTTACTACTTCTGGTTTTTCTATTACTTCAAATTTGTCTTCTCTAATTTCTGCTCCTCGCAAGAATTTAGATTTTTCGTAATCGTGATTAAGTATAACTTCTAGAAGTAGGATATATTTTTTGCCATCGTATTTTGCAAATTTAAAAAGGAGTCTATTTGTTTTATCTAATTTGGCACGATAATAATCTGTCGGTATCATTTTTTTTATATCCGCCGATTTAAAATCGTTATTGGCAAGAGCTTTTTCTACTTTCTTAAATTGTTTTTTTACTTTGGTATAATCTAATTCGTTGTAATATAATAAGTCCATGTTGATTGTTTTTTTAGATAAACTCTCCTGATTATAAGTAAACTATATAAAATCGGCACTTTTAAAGGTCTATTTTAGAGGAAATGTGCCTTGTGACGTTTTTTTATTTTGTAGGCAAAATAAAAAAATGAGGTCAAGCACAATGTGTGTGCTTTTAATCATGTTGATAGTCCACAACATTAAGATTTATTTGTTAATTATCTGTGTAAGTAAGGCAAAGTAAAATTAATAATTAGCCAATTTAAGCGAAGTTATTTTTTTCTTTAACAATTCAAAAAATGTGAGAATATCGGGAATATTTGAACCTTTCTTGAAGCAGTTAAAGATTTTTTGCGAATAAAGCAAAAACCGAACAAGTTTAAATGGGTAATTATTTATTTTTAATTTGCCTAAAATCTCTTAACTTGCAATTTCTTTTATTTTATGATGGTTTGAGTTGTGTTTTTATTGTTTGTAAAATCGGTTAATTTACTGAATAAGAAGATTATAATTTTTCAATCTCTTCTTTTGATAAATTTGTTTGTTTTTGTATTTCGTTTATTGTTTTACCGTTGTTTTTTAATGTTTTGGCAAGTTGCAATTTTAACAAATTGAGTTCTTTGTCTTTTTCTCCCAATGCCTTGTCTTTTTCTCCCAATGCCTTGTCTTTTTCTCCCAATGCCTTGTCTTTTTCTTTACTTACTTTAAGTTCTTTTTCTAATTCTTCTGTTGTATTTTCGAGCTCTTCTGTTGTATTTTCGAGTTGTTCTGTTGTATTTTCGAGTTTTTCTGTTGTATTTTCTAGTTTTTCTTCTATTTGTTTTTTGTTTAATTTGAACCAAGCTATTTTATTGTCTCTTCTTAACAAAGGTTTTAAATAGTTGTCTTCTGCTTGCATCTGTTTTTCTAAGTCCGGATTGTCAATATCTGCTGTTTGAAGTCGTTGTATTATTCTGTCTAAAAATTTCGGGAAAATTTTACGGAATAATCGTAAACGGTATTCATTGTCTTCTTTCTTGGACTCTTGGTCAAATAGCTTTAAGAGAGCATACAATTTACTCCTATATTCATCATCTTCGAGAAGCGATTTATCTATCTGGTTTAAATAGGGTAATTGAACTACATAAATTTCGTAGCTCAAATTGTCTATAAACTTATTTTTTTTATCTAATTGTTTGCCTGTGAATATGCCTGTCTTTATTTGACGGGTTCTTATCATTAAATCTGTTATTTCATTTTCTATCTCGAAATTTAAAATAAAAATTGGAATTAAACGATAAGGATATTCTTCGAATATCTCTTGACCAGTATCGGGGTCTGTGATTTTTACTTTTCTCTTCTTTTGAAAATTCTCTGCAATATATTGTTTAAATCTAAAAATATCGGTTTCAATAGCTACTTTTTGCAACTCTATCATTACTTGTTCTATTTCCCCGTCTTCTTTTTCT
>JAOZQN010000864.1 GCA_029932195.1 Bacteroidales bacterium
GTAAAAAAAATGGGGAATTAAATTTGGAAGTTTAAAATGAGAATTACTGATAAAAATAAAGGAAATAAATTCGGCACTACAGGATTTAGAGTGAGAAGAATCTGTATTTCGCTCACTGTCAGGCTTTTAGTGATTAGCAAAAAAACAAAGAAAATTAATGAAATTTATGAGCATAACAATCTATAATACTGACATATACAATTGAAATAAATTCATTTTTTCAATATTTCTCTCACTCTAAATCC
This sequence comes from Bacteroidales bacterium, assembly GCA_029932195.1. Classification (GTDB taxonomy): domain Bacteria; phylum Bacteroidota; class Bacteroidia; order Bacteroidales; family JAOZQN01; genus JAOZQN01. Next base: position 246 of record JAOZQN010000864.1, read on the forward strand.
TGTAGAGCCATAAATTCTATGCTCAAATAATTTTAGATAGTGTTACATGTGACATTATTGATGATGGTCGTTATTCATTCATAAATCCAGAATCAAGAATAGTATTTCATGATACAATTAAGATGATTAATATTAAAGAACAGATATTGATTAATGATTTTATCAATAATTTGGTAACCAGATATTTGCTGACTTACCATTCTTCCCATGCAGGTATAGTTTTTACAATAGAGAATACAGATTCATCTTTCTTTGTTGGATTATATCAATCACAATATTGCAGGGATAAATATTACTATTTGATGAGAGATAGCATTTTTGGAATTAATAAATTAAAAAAAATACCAACAAAAAAATAAAGTCCATAAAAAAATGGATTATTTAAAACGACATGAAAAATATCTCACATGATTGTAGGACATACGAATACAAAAAACAACTTGGAATAGAAGTTAAAAAAGTTTGCTATAAATTTAATGAATAATCGTAAAGCAATTCAAATAAAGGTGTAGCTTCTTTTTCTCCGTTTGTTAACACAATAACACATATATTTTTATCAAAATCGAAATACATTTCGGTTGATATTCCCGTTTCCCCACCGCTGTGTCCCCACAAAGATATTTCGCCTGATTCTACATTAAATGTTTCTTTATAAAATTGCAAACCCTGTGAAGAGGAAAGAGATGAATTTTGCACAACAAACATTGATTGTAAGTTATCAGCCGAAAGAATATTGTTGTTATTAAAATTTCCGTCTTGTAGAACTGTTAGTGCAAAGTTGGCTAAATCGGTAATGTTTGAGTGAAGCATACCATTTGGATAGTCGGCAAAACCGTAATTGCTTTGCGGAGTATAATTTGTATGCGGATTAGCAATAATATTATTATCCGCATATTCGCTTAAAAACCAGCGAGTTCCGTTCATGTTTAATTTGTCAAAAATATTAGAATTGCAATATTCGTTAAATGGTTCACCTGCAATATGTTCTACAAGATACCCCTCAAGTGCAGTTCCCATATTGGAATACTCATAAAAAGTTCCTGGTTTTTCATCATGAAAATTATTTGTAGAATTATAATATTGTCCTGTTGTAGAAAAATATTCTGTTATACAATCTTGTAGAGTAATTTGCGGGTCTCCATTCCAGTTATAAAAATTATCTGTTATATCGCTGTCAGCAATCGAAGCTGTATGCGTAAGAAGCATTCTGAATGTTATTGGATATGATTCATAATCAGGAATTTCTACTTGAAAAGGCAGATAATCATTTATATCATCATCTAATTGGAAATGCCCGTCTTCATATAATTGCATTAAGGCTATGCCTGTAAAAACCTTTGAAATAGAAGCAAGCATTATACAAGTTGTATTTGTAAATGGCGTTTTTGTTTCATAATTAGCATATCCAAATGATTTTATCCAAGCTATTTCACCCTCTTTTATAATTAATGCCGACATACCCGGAACACTATTTTTTTCCATTATTTCATTAATTTCTTCTTCTATTGTTAATTGTGTTTTTTCTTTTCCACAACTTACTGCCAACAAAATTGTTGATATAATTAATATATTTAACTGAAGTTTCGGAGTTTGTAAATTATTTATTTAAAGCTCATTATAAGTGTGG
>JAOZQN010000297.1 GCA_029932195.1 Bacteroidales bacterium
AAAACATTATATACGTAATAATCAATTAATTATAAACTCCGAAACTTCAGTTAAAATAAAACCTTAAATTATGAAACAAAAACTCGCACTTGGACATCAAGAATTTTCGGAAGTTATAGGTAATAACTGTATTTATGTAGATAAAACCGAAACTATTTACAAACTAATTAATAGTGGTAGTTATTATTTTATCTCTCGCCCACGTAGATTTGGGAAGTCTTTGCTTGCTAACACAATAAAAGAACTATTTCTTGGCAATAAAGAACTTTTTAACGATTTGTGGATTTATGATAAATGGGACTGGGAGGTTAGCTATCCTGTAATAAAAATATCTTTTTCAAATATTGACCACAATAAACTAGGGCTGGAACAAGCAATTGATTTGCAATTAAACGAAATAGCTAAAAAAAATTCTATTAAATTAAAAATGAAATCTATTGCTATAAAATTTAAAGAGCTAATAGTAGAATTATCTGCAAAAGGGCAGGTCGCAATTATTATAGACGAATACGACAAGCCTATAATTGATTATATGGACGATATTCCGCAGGCGGAGAAAAACCGTAAAATATTGAAAATTTTTTATTCTATTCTAAAAGATGCCGATAAATATATAAAGTTTCTTTTTATTACTGGCGTATCTAAATTTAGTCAAGTTTCTATTTTTTCGGATTTGAACAATTTTGTGGATATTACTGTTGATGAAAATTATTCGCAAATAGTAGGTTGGACAAAAGATGAAATAGAAAAATATTTTCCGGATTACATAAAAGATGTTGGTAATAAATATAAAGATATTTATTCGGATATAATGTTAGAAATAAAAAAATGGTATAATGGATATTCTTGGGACGGAACTACAAGAGTTTACAATCCAGTTTCGTTAATGAATTTTTTTCAAAAACGTATGTTCCGAAATTATTGGTTTGCTACTGGCACACCAACTATGTTAATGGACATTATAAAAACAAAAAAACTTACCGCATTTGATATTGAAAATACTTACACCACAACCGAAATACTTGATAAATACGATTTTACAAAAATAAACTTAAATTCGCTATTGTTTCAGACTGGCTATTTAACAATTAAAAAAATAGATTTACGAACCCAACGCATAACATTAGATTATCCGAACCAAGAAGTAGCAGAGTCTTTTTCCAAACATATAATTGATACCCAAACAAATAACAACATAGACCTAACACAAACTCTGTTATATAAAATTATAGATTCTTTTAGTGATAATAAAATAGATGTCTTTATTAAAAACGTCAATATTTTATTCAAAAATATTTCTTACAATATAATTGAAAACAAAGAAAGTTATTATCATTCCATGTTTTATCTTATTATAAAAATGGTAGGCTTTGATATTGACGTAGAAATAGAAACCATAGACGGTAGAATAGATGCCGTAGTAAAAACAGAAACAAATATTTACGTTATAGAATTTAAAATAAATCAATCGGCAGAAAAAGCTATCCAGCAAATAAGAGACAAAAAATATGCACTCAAATACGCAGATGACAAACGCCCAATTACTCTGCTCGGAATAAACTTTGATACGGAGAACAAAATAATTGAAGATTATATAAAAGTTGAAAATTAAAAAAGCCAAACAGTAATGTTAGAAAATAAGAATAAAATATTAATTGTGGACGACGAACCAGAGAATATTGAAATTCTGTTTACTTTGTTGCACAAACAAAATTATCAGTTTTTGGTAGCATCGAATGGTGAAGATTGTTTGGACGTTTTGAAAAAAGAAACTCCTTCTGCTATAATAATGGACTGGGAAATGCCTGGTATGACTGGTATTGAAACTATAAAATTAATTAAAGCCAACCCAAAGACTGTCAATATTCCAATAATAATGGCAACCGGAAAAATGATTAGTTCGGAGAATTTAGAAACCGCCTTGCTTGCTGGTGCCAACGATTACCTAAGAAAACCATTTGATAAAATTGAAATAATTGCACGTATTCAGTCTATGATAAAACTTAGGGAGGAAAACAAAAAAGTTGTAAGATTAGAAAAAAAGATTTTGCAAATTGAAATTGATAAAATTAAAAATGAATTGGAGGCGAACCAAAAAATACTAACAACTTCTACATTAAAACTTATCCAAAGTCAAGAAAACACAAAAAAAACAGTTGATGACTTAATTAATATAAAAAAAAACTGCAAAGAAGAAAACAAGGAAAGTATTAATAAAATAGTATCTACAATAAAAATTAATAGTTTTTCGTTGAACTGGAATGAATTTGAAATGACTTTTGAAAGGGTTTATAATACGTTTTACGATAACTTAAATAATAGATTTCCAGACCTAACACCAAACGAAAAAAAAATTTGTGCCTTCATAAAACTTAATCTTTCCAACAAACAAATAAGTTCTATTACATTTAGCAATGAAAATGCAATAAAAAAAGCCAAAACCAGATTGAGAAAAAAAATAGGAATAGATGTTTCGGTTAATCTATCAGGTTTTATCCAAAGTTTTTAAAACTAATAGCCAGCAGCCCACAGCCCACCCCAGCCCTCCCAAAGGGAGGGGGCTTTTGTTTTGCTCCCTCCCTTTGGGAGGGCTGGGGTGGGCTTTTTAATAAAAATACAAGTGCAAAAAAAAACATTAATATACATATTGCTTTTTTCGTTAGGTTTAACATTAATTTCAGTTTTGTTATTTCCAGACACAAAGTTTAAAAAACGCATTGTAAAAGAACACACCTTTGGCAGCAAAAGAAGTGTTACTACGAGCTATTTTTATGATTTAGATAACGATGGAGTTTTAGAAACAATAGATTTTATGGTTTTTAAAATACCTGGAAACTCGGTAGAAATACGACAAAACGATAATGTTGTTGATTTATATAATTTAAGAAAAAATGAAGATTTCGTAAGCACAAAATTACAAATTTCGCCAAGAGATAAAAACGGTAAAAGTTCAATATATTTTATTTCTGCATTAGACTCTTTATTATACCTTAATATTTTAACTTTTGATTATAAAAAATCTAAAAAGATTGTAGTAAAAAGAATAGCCGTAGACTCTATTCATTTATATAACAACGAACCAGATGCCATAAATAGGAAAATTGCTTTTTTTGAAAACAATGTTGTTTTTGATATTCAAGCAAGTTTTAGTATTTATCCTCGTAATATTTATATCTATAATTCAAAAACAGATTTAGTAAGCAAAACCGACACTACAAGTATCGTTTGCAGCAATTTTGATATTTTCAACTACAAAAACAAGACGTATATACTCGCTACTAATATTTCAGCTTCGGGAAATACAATTTCTGCCAAAGAATACAAAGAATTTGAAAAATCAACTAACCCCGATACAATTAATATTTTTAATAAAAAGAAGAATAATGTGTTTGATTATGGCGATTTCGCTTCATACATATTGCTTTACAACAAAGATTTAAAATTTGAATTTGCTCCAATAGAATATACCGGTTGGCCAAATTACACTCTTTCAACTCACTTTAAAAAAGATGATAAGCCATATATTTTGTCTCTAACCAAAAATGTTTCCGACACTCTAAACAAAACTTATCTTACTGTTTGCAATATGGAAGGCAAAATTGTAACACAAATTAATTTTAAAGAACAATATAATAATTTACATTCCGACACAAACAATGATTATATTATTTTGCACAACTCAGAAAAAAAGGAATATTATATTTATTCAAAAGAACTGAAATTCAAATCAAAAATACAAAACATTACAAGTGTTATTGGTTATAAAGATATTAACAATGATGGAGAAAATGAATTATTAGCCCTTAACAATCATAAATTAATAATATTTACTAATAATTTAAAAAACAGAACAGAGTTTGAACTTAATAATGGAAATAATAATATAAATCGCCATACATTAAATACATATGCACATCAAGGGAGAACTTATTTTTATTTTTATATCAAAGACAATTATTACATTTTAGAATATAAGAAAAATAAATACTTTTTTGTAAAATATCCAATATTTGCTGTAATTTGGGGAGTTTGGTTTGTTATTTTATATCTATTTTTAAAAGTAAATACCAAAAGATTAGAAGCCGATAATCTTAGATTAGAAAAAACAGTTGCAGAACGAACAGAACAGTTAGAAGAAAAAAACGAAATTTTATTGTTTCAGAAAGAAGAAATAAGAACACAAGCCGATGAGCTACTCGAAAAAAATGAATATCTAATAGATCTAACAAACTTCAAGAAAAACATGACAGATACTATTGTTCATGATTTAAAAAATCCTCTTAATATTATTCTAAATAAAACATCTGACAAGCAAATTCTAAGCTCTGCAAAAAAAATGCTGAACCTTGTTTTAAATATCCTTGATGTTGAACGATACGAAAAAACACAATTAGTTTTAAATAAAGAAATATTTTGCCTTACAAGCATTCTTGAAAAAATAACATCAGAGTTAGGAGTTGTTTGTGATAAAAAAAACCTTTCTATAAAAATACCTGAAATAAATTATGAAGTATTTGCAGATAAAAATATACTTATCAGAGTTTTTGAAAACCTTTTGACCAATGCTATAAAATTTTCGAAACCAAATTCGGAAATACAAATAACAGCAAAATTAGTAACTGAAGGCAAAATAAAAATATCAGTATTTAATTTTGGCGAAACAATTTTAGACGAAAATATTAAATCCATTTTTGATAAATATACACAAGTAAAAACAAAAAATAATATTGACAACAAATCTACTGGCATAGGCTTAGCATACTGCAAAATGGCAATTGAATCACATGAAAGTAAAATTTTTGCAGAAAATTATAGAGACGAAGGTGTTATTTTTAGTTTTTTAATAGATGGCAAGCCTACAAAAGAGAGTATTGGCACACCAAAAAATAGTTTCAAATTTAATTTTTCTATTGAAGATATTGAATTGATAAATAAATTTACTCCATTGTTAAAAAGCATAAATTTTTATAATGCGAGTAAAATATTTGAAGTTTTAAATCAGATAAACGACAAGAATGAGGCTATTATAGATTGGAAAAAAAGAATTAAAGCATCTATTTTTTCAGGGAACAAAGAGATGTTTAATAAGTTATTGGAGAATAAATTAGACTAAGAACTCATAGTAATTCAACCTAAAAAAAGCAAATTAGAAATGTTTGGCTTTAATAAATTATGAAGAAAGAAAATTATTGTTTAATAATTTTTACAGTTTCGTTGTTTTGGAATTTGATGAGATAAACTCCGTTGGCGTGGTTTGTTAAATCAATTTGCAATGTAGAGACGTTACATGTAACGTCTTTTCCAGATATATCTGTAATTGTAACATCAAAATTACCTTCTGTTTTAATATTGAAAATTCCTGTTGAAAGATTAGGATAAATTTGATATTCCTATTTCAGATTAACCCAGAAATTTATAAACAATTATCCTATTATTTATCCAAAATTATTATTTTTGTAATTATTTTCAGTTAAATTTTAATTCATTAAAAAAATGAAAAAACATATTTTTTATATTCTTGCTTTAACATTATTATTTTCATGTAATCAAAATAATAGCGAGCAAAATGGCACAAATAACATGAAAATTGCATTTTTGGATGCCAAAAATGCAAATACTACCGAAATTTATACTTCTTTTTTGAAAAAATATCCTAATTCAGAGTATTCAGAAGAAGCAAAATTATTACGAGCTTCGCTTGATAGCATAGAAATTATGATTAGCACATTTTTGGGCAATGAAACTCGTAATTATTACGGCAATAAAGCTCCTGATAATCTTAAAGTTAATTGGAAATTTTATCTTGGCGAAGGATTAAGTCCTGCATACAATACTCAAAAAATATGGAAAGGAGCCGGTTGGACAGGTCAGCCACTTTTGGTTAAAGAAAAAGGCGAATTATTTATTATTCAAGGGGCTTTTGACTATTCTCTACGAAAATTAAAAGCCGAAACAGGCGAAGTAATTTGGGAATATAAATACGATGATATTCTGAAAGGAACTGGCTCTATTTGGGTGAACTATAACGCCGAAAATATTGAAGACCGATATATAATTATTCAGGGCAGTCGCAAAGGTTGGGACAAAAATAAAGATAGCCTGTATTGCACCAGTTTGCGAGCCGTTTCCTACATAACAGGCAAAGAAAAATGGCGAATGAACTCCGTTGCAACCGACAGCTACACAAGAGACGTAGATGCCTCAGCACTAATCATTAACGATACTGCGTATATCCCTTTGGAAAATGGATTGTTCACAATTTTTGACCCAAATTACAAAAACGTCCAAGAGCTTGACGGAATGTTGCAACCACAGATTTACAAGCAGTTACAATACTACAATCAGGCGGATATTGATGCTCATGGCGACGATCTTGTTCCAGAAGCATCGCCTACTTTGTTGGGAAATAGAATTTACACACCGTCGGGAACTGGCTGGGTCTATGGTTACAACATAAAAAAAATGGAGAACGACTGGGAATATTATATTGGTGCAGATTTAAACGGAAGTTTACCTGTTACCGATGATAATTGTTTGCTTGTAGCCGTTGAAAAACAGTATATTGAAGGTAGGGGAGGAGTTCTAAAATTAGATCCAAGTAAATCTCCCGAAGAGTCGGTTGTTTGGTTTTTCCCAACAGAAGATTTTGAGTGGTTACATTGGGAAGGTGGGCTTGTTGGTTCGGTAGCTATAAATGACAATTATATCTCTGAAAACGAACAACATATAGCCGTTTTTATTGACATTGCTGGATATTTATATTTAATAGACCATACACAAATTGAGCCAGACAGATTAGTGCTTGCTCCAAACAATAAAGAAAAATTTCCTACACCTAAATTACTGACAAAGAAGAAGATAGTTGGCACAATTGCCACTCCTATTATTGTTGGAGATAAAATAATTGCCCCAACAGACGAAGGTCTTTATCTTTATCAAATAGTTTTTGATGAAGATAAAAATGTGGACATAAAACTACTTGATAAAATAGAAGGAATTTCAATAGATGCCACGCCAATAGCATGGAACGGAAAAATATACATAGCTTCACTCGATGGATATTTATATTGTTTGGGTGAGTAAAATAATAAATACAATAATAATCTAAATTTCAACTCATTAGCGTAGAGTTTAAAACCCTACGCTAATGAGTTAAAATTTAGAAAGTGTAAAGTAGATATGAAAAACGCCAAAATATTAACTTTAATTTTGGATTGTCAAAAAACGAGTAACTTTTCAACAAAACATGAAGTTCAGAACTCACAAAAACGGCATATTTATCGAAAAACAATCGCAAATTGAATGTCAATTTTTATGTATGGTAAAATTGTGTTTATAGCTGAATTTCAAGGTTTTGATTATGATAAAATCTTGAATTAATTAACATCTAGTTTGCGATTTAAAATTAAAAAAAAAGCTGTTTTGGTGAGTTCTGTAGTAATTTTTAATAGATATTTTATTATAAGGATTTAGAATTTATATGTTTTTAATTTATTCCAAAAACCTTTTGCAGGAAAAAGAAATCTCATAAAAACACCACATTCAGCACGTCCTAATCCTAAATCAAAATTTGTGAGAAGTCCAATTCTTCCCTCACTGTTATCTGGAAAATAAAAACTAAAACTCATTTCACTACTAAGTCCGTAAAAAACAGCTTGGTCTAATCCTGACTCAAAAAGAGGGATATCCAAATACAAACCTGCACCAAAATTCATTCCATGGGAAGGCAATCCTCCAATAAAAACAGTCTTTGAAGTCCGATACATAAAAGGTATTTGATATAACGCTATTGGTTCTTTCCTATTATCAATATTTCTTACCAAAGGCCAAATTCCCACACTAAGAGATTCATCTTTTAATTGATATTCAAAATCAAGTCCCCAGTCCCAAGAGCCATACGAATAAC
>JAOZQN010000298.1 GCA_029932195.1 Bacteroidales bacterium
TTTTTTTAATTATAGATTTACTTACAAACAGTAAGGATAATAGCTTTAAGAAATAAAAAAGAAGGAAACTAAATGTTTTACATTATCCTCCTCAACTTTTCAAAGTGAGCCTTTTTTAACTTTCAACTTTTTAACTTTCAACTTTTAACTGTATTAAAAATACATGAATCGTAAGATTGTAATTGTAACAATTCCATAAATAATTGTGAGTGGAGTTCCTACTTTTAGGAAATCTCTAAATTTGTATCCACCTGGTCCGTAAACCATTGTATTAGTCTGATAACCAATTGGTGTCATGAAATTTGCTGCTGCTGCAAACGATACTACCAAAATAAATGGCATGGCTGGATAATCTAAAAATTTAGACATAGCAAGTGAAATAGGTAGAATAATTGCAACTGCTGCTTTATTTGTTATAAACGCTGCAAACAAGGCAGTTATGATGTATATTCCTCCCAAAATACCTACAATTCCGAGCGGAATAAATATATCTGCAATAAAATTAGAAATTATTTCGGCAAAACCAGTTTTCATCATTGCCAAACCAAGTGCCAACGACATGGCAATAATAAATCCTAAATCGTAGTCAATAGCTTTGGCTAATTTTTTTGGTGTAGTAATTTTTAATATTAGTAACAAACTCATAAACAGAACCAAAGCAATAAATAATTTTACAACACCAAGTGCAGCAAGCGTTATTGACAAAACAGTTCCTCCAATTAAAACACTTGCTTTAAGAACCCCAATATCTCTAAATTCTTTTATTTTGGAAATAATAAAAAAGTCTCTTGTATTTGCCGAAAGTTGATAAAAGTGCTTTCCAACAAGCATCAGCAAAGAATCTCCTTCTCTCAAACGCACCGAACCAAGTTTGCCTGTTATCCTCTCGCCATTTCTATGAATTGCTATTGCTGTGGCTTCGTATTTTGCTCTAAAATTCTCTGTTTTAAGCGTTTTATTATAAATTTTTGAATTTTTAGAAATTACAATTTCAACAATATCTACATCTTTTTTACGAGAAAATGTTCCCACAGTAGGAATTTCAAGAGCCGGATTTGACTGTAGAAGGTTTGCTACAGCTTCGGTATTTCCAGCAAAGAGTAAAATATCGCCATCGTAAAGAACTGTATCGTAAGGAACTGCTGATAAAATATTTCCTTTTCTAATTATTTGTGAAAGGTATAAATCTTGTAAATTTCGGAGTTTGGCTTCGGTAATTGTTTTTCCGTGTAATCCACAATCTTCTCGTATCTGGACTTCAATTATGTATTTTCTGGTATTTTGAATAAATTCATCATCAATTCCCATTTTGGAAGGCAATAATTTATGTCCTATAAATAACATGTAAAAAAAGCCAATAACTATCATAGGAACTCCCACAGCGGCAAAGTCAAATATCTGTAATTCAGGTAAATTTGGAATAATTGTTTGCTCTTCCACAAGTCCATTTACAATTAAATTTGTAGAAGTTCCAATAAGAGTAGCACAACCACCAAGTATTGCAGCAAAAGATAAGGGTATCAATAATTTAGAGATTGGAACATTCCGTTTTTTTGCCCAATTATGAGCATAAGGCATTAGAATTGCAACAAGTGGAGTATTATTCAAAAAGGCTGATAATGGAGCAATTAGAATCATTATTCTTGCCATAAATCCTTTATAAGTTTTTGTGGAGCGAAAAACCCTGTCAAAAAGGACATCTAAAAGTGCTGTTTCTTTAAATATATTTCCTATCAAAAGCAAGAGCATTATTACTGCAACTTGCTCATTAGCAACACCACTAAGCATTTCTTTAGGAGTAAGAACATTAAACACTGTTAATATTGCTACTCCTATCAAAAATGTAAATCCTGCTCTAATTATCTCAAAATAAAGAGATACTAAAATAAAGATAATTACAACAGATACTATTATTATTTCAATGTTTGGCATCTAAATATTTTTAGATTAAAAATAAAACCTCAAAATTAAAAAATATTTAACAAAAGAAAAATTAACTTGTATATTATTGCAGGTTGCAAGTTACGCAAAGCGATTGTAATTATTAGTAGATTTCACCTTACCCAATTGCTCATTTAATTAGGACTAAAAAAGAACAAACACTACATTTGTATAAAAAGTAGTGTTTGTTTTTCGCTTTGCGGAACTTGAAACTTGTAACCTGCAACTTGAATTTATTTTGCCTCAGCAATTTCTTTCAAAACCTCTTCTTGAACTTTTGCAGAAACTGGCATATATTGATAAAATTCCATAGAATAATTTGCACGTCCACTTGTGATATTTCTAAGTTGAGTTGCATAACCAAACATTTCCATGAGTGGTGTATATCCGCTTAGTTTTTGAGCACCTTTTCTGTATCTTCTCATAGATTCAATTTTTCCTCTACGTTTGTTCATGTCGCCAACAACATTTCCAATAAAGTCGTCTGGAGTGTTGATTTCTACTTTCATAACTGGCTCTAAAAGAACTGGTTTTGCTTTTCTAAATCCTTCTTTGAAACCAATTGCAGCACAGATTTGGAAAGCTCTATCCGAAGAATCTACATCATGGAATTTACCATCTAAAAGTGTAACTTTTACATCTACAACAGGGAAATTAGCTATAACTCCTTCTGTTAAAACAGATTCTACACCTTTTTTTACCGCTGGAATATATTCTTTTGGAACTACACCTCCTTTTATTTTATCAATAAATTCAAAACCTTCGCCTTTGTTAGGCTCTATGCGGAGTGTAACTTGAGCAAATTGCCCTTTACCACCTGATTGTTTTTTGTGAATATATTTAATTTCAACTTCCTCTCTAATCGCCTCTCTAAGAGAAACAGATGGTTCGCCAACTTCCACTTCAACATCAAATTCTGTTTGAATTCTATCAACAATAATTTCAAGGTGAAGTTCTCCCATTCCAGCAATTACGGTCTCTTCTGTTTCATCGTTGTAATGTGCATTAAATGAAGGGTCTTCATTCGAAAGTTTTGCAAGAGCTTGACTTAATTTTGTTTGTCCTTTTCTTTGTTTTGGAGTAATTTTCAACTCAATAACTGCTGGTGGAATATGGATATTTTCCAAATATAATGGGTTATCCATATCACAAAGAGTATCACCTGTTTTAGTGGATTTCATTCCTATAAGTGCAACAATATCACCTGGTCCAGCTGTTTTAATCTCTTCTCTATCTTTTGCATGTATTTTAAAAATACGACCAATCCGTTCTTTTTTACCTTTCGTGGTATTCATTATTGCCATACCGCTTTGTAATGTTCCCGAAAAAATACGAATAAAAGTTTGTTGTCCTACATAAGGGTCGTTGATTAATTTGAAAGCCAATGCAGAAAATGGGTCTTTTGGTGAAGGATTACGAGTTTGTGTTTTTTCCTCGTCATCTATATCTATTCCTACGGTTGCCCCAATATCTAATGGCGATGGCAAATAATCTACAACAGCATCTAGTAGCAAACGAACACCTTTATTTTTGTATGCCGCTCCTGTAAATACTGGAGTAATCATTAATTTTAAAGTGGCTCTACGTGCTACTTTTTTTAACATTTCAACAGAAATTTCTTTTTCATCAAAAAATAATTCCATTAACTCTTCGTCAAACTCAGCAAGTTTTTCAATAAGAGCTTCTCTTTCCTCTGCTGCTTTCTCTTTATATTCTTCTGGTATCTCAACTGCTTTTCGTTGCTCATCAGAATCAAAAATATATGCTTTATTTAGAACTAAATCAATAATTCCATCAAAATTCTCTTCAGAACCCATTGGCATTTGAAAAGCGATAGCATTTGCATCAAGATATTTATTCATTTGTTCTATTGCTCCACCAAAATCTGCTCCACTTCTGTCCATTTTATTTACAAATCCAAGACGAGGTACTCTATATCTATCTGCCTGATTCCAAACAGTTTCACTTTGTGGCTCTACTCCTCCTACAGCACAAAAAAGTGCTACCATTCCATCAATAACTCTCAACGAACGTTCTACCTCTACGGTAAAATCAACGTGTCCAGGAGTATCAATAATATTTACTTTATGATTATCCCATTCACAAGAAATTGCTGCCGAAGCAATTGTAATTCCTCGTTCTTGTTCTTGTTTCATAAAATCCATAGTTGCCTCGCCATCATGGACCTCACCAACTTTTCTTGTTATTCCAGTATAAAATAATACTCTTTCTGTTACTGTAGTTTTTCCTGCATCAATATGTGCAGCAATTCCAATATTTCTTAATTTTGTTAAAGACATTTTGTTGTTTATTTGGTTATTCGGTTATTTATTTGATTTTGATAGTTTTAAAATTAAAAAATGTTATATAACATAAATCATTTAACTGTAAAACATGTATTGTTTTTTATCCAAAAAGTTTGCAAAGATAGTATATCTTTTTTGTTTTCCAAACTTTTTATAAATTAGACTAAAAAAGGTATTAGATTATTCATTTAGTAATTTCACTATTTCTTCAACACAAGATTTAGGGTTGTTCCAAATAACTACGCCTGGAAATCTTATAACTTTAAACCCTTTTGATTGCATAAAAAAGTTCCGTTTATTGTCGTATTCTATCGCTTCAAAACTTGAATGAAATTCTTTTCCATCACATTCTACATTTAATTTTACATTTTCATTTTGAATGAAAAAATCTAAAATATATTTATTATCTATCGGATATTGAAATTCATATAAAATACCTGCATTTTCTAACTCTGTTTTAAGACGATTCTCAATAGGTGTAATTTTTTCAGCCAAATCAAAAATTTCACGATTATAATATACTTCAAATTTTAATTTTTCATCTTTATTTTTCTTCCAAAATTCATTATTAGGCTCAATACAAATTATTGACCATTTTAAATAGTCCCACTTAAAAATTCCACACATTAGCTGCATTAAAGTTTTGCCAGTTTTTTTATTTTCATAAAAATTATGAATATAAACATATTTTGATAAATGTTTGATTTCGTATTCACGTAATTCAATATACTCCTTTTCCTCATTGGATAATTTATTATACAAAAATTTATCTTTTAAATCGTCGTATATCATAATATTTGAAAAATCTAATATATCTTCTAATATCTCTTTTCTTTTCATTTTATTGAAATACTCATAAACATCAAAATTAATTAGTTTTAAATTATCTGTGATGCTTTTTAATTCAGTCTCAGTATTTTCTATAATAATTCTACCTTCATCGCAAACTTCTCCCATTAAATTATAGATATATTCACTTTTGTCTGTTTCTTTGTAGATTTCAATTAAATTTTCGTATTTGTTAATATCTCTTTTGTATTTTTTTTCAAATAAATTACTTTTTTCAATATTTCTTTCTTCGTGTAATTTGTTTTTTATTTTGTTAAAATATTCTGAAATATCTTTATATAATTTTATAATTTCATGTTTTTGTATTCCAAAAATTACAACAGATTTTGGTTTCGAGTTTTTGTAATCTAAAAGATTATCAATCTGTTCGTATATATATTTAGTTACTTCTGTCATAACCTTCTTAACGAGATTTGAATTTATTTTACGACTTCCCAAAATACAAAATTCTGTATTGAATATTGAAAAAAAGGGCACTGCAGGATTTAGAGTGAGGAAAAAACTGAAAATATCAACTTAATAAAATTGTATATAGCTGTATTAAAGATTGTTACAAGTGTAAATTCAAGTAATTTTCATCGTTTTTTCATTAATTCGTATAGATTTAATAATGAGTTGTTTATAAAAATCTCTCACTCTAAATCCTGTAGAGCCAAAAAAAGGAACACTACCCATTATTTCTTCGCGGCTCTTTTTCTATCGTGTTCGCTTAATAAAATTTTACGTAGGCGAATATGTTCAGGAGTAATTTCAATATATTCGTCGGCTCTCACATTTTCCATAGCCTCTTCTAACGAGTATTTTATGGCAGGAGCAAGGGCAACTTTATCGTCGGCACCAGAAGAACGCATATTACTCATTTTCTTAGTTTTAGTAATATTTATAACTAAATCGTCTTGTCTAATATTTTGTCCAATAACTTGTCCGGCATAAATTGATTCGCCTGGCTCTACAAAAAATGAACCTCTATCTTGCAATTTATCAAGAGCAAAAGCAACTGTTTTTCCTGTTTCCATTGCTATTAATGCACCATTTTTAATACTAACAATATCTCCTTTGTAAGCCTCATAACCTTTTAGTCTGTGAGCAATTACAGCCTCACCAGCAGTTGCAGTAAGTATTGCATTATTTATACCAATAAGTCCACGAGAAGGAATATCAAATTGAAGGAAAAAACGGTCGCTTTTTGGTTGCATATCAGTCATGTTACCCTTTCGTTGTGCCACAATTTCAATAGCTTTTCCAGAAACTTCTTCTGGCAATAAAATAGTAAGCTCTTCTATTGGCTCACATTTTTTATTATCAATCATTTTAGTAATTACCTGTGGCTGACCAAGTTGCAACTCATAACCTTCACGTCGCATTGTTTCCACAAGAATAGAAAGATGTAAAATTCCTCGTCCAAAAACCATGAAAGAATCAGCTGAATTAGTGAGTTCTACACGCAAAGCAAGGTTTTTTTCCATTTCTTTAAAAAGCCTTGTCATTAAGTGGCGAGAAGTTACATATTTTCCATCTTTTCCAAAAAATGGCGAATTATTTATTGTAAATAACATACTCATAGTAGGTTCATCTACGCTAATTGGTGTAATTTGTTCTGGATTTTCTAAATCTGCTACGGTGTCTCCAATTTCAAAATTTTCTATTCCAAGAATAGCACAAATTTCTCCGGGACGAACAGTTTTTTTCATTTTCTCTTTGCCAAGTCCCTCAAAAATATATAGTTCCTTAATTTTATGCTTCTCAATAGTTCCATCTCTTTTTACAAGTGAAATAGTATCACCCCAATCAAGTGTTCCTCTTGACAGTCTGCCAATTGCAATTCTACCAACATAAGACGAATAGTCTAAAGAGGTGATTTGCAGTTGAGTATTACCTTCTTCAAATTTAAAAGCAGGAATATGCTCAATAATTTGGTCTAATAAATAACTAACGTCAGTTGTTGGAGTTTTCCAGTCTTCACCCATCCAACCTTCTTTTGATGAGCCATATACAGTGCAAAAATCTAATTGGTCCTCGGTTGCACCAAGATTAAACATTAAATCAAAAACTAGTTCTTGTGCCTCTTCTGGCTGACAACCAATTTTATCAACTTTATTTACAACAACTATAGGTTTAAGTCCCAAATCAATAGCCTTTTGCATTACAAAACGAGTTTGTGGCATAGGACCTTCAAAAGCATCAACAACAAGCAAAACTCCGTCTGCCATATTTAAAACACGCTCTACTTCACCTCCAAAATCGGAGTGACCAGGAGTATCTATAATATTTATTTTTACATCTTTATAACGAATAGAAACATTTTTAGATAAAATCGTAATTCCACGTTCTCGCTCCAAATCGTTGCTATCTAAAATTAATTCACCAACTTCCTGATTATCTCTAAAAAGTTCTCCTTGGTGTAAAATTCTATCTACAAGTGTAGTTTTTCCATGATCAACATGAGCGATTATTGCTATATTTCTGATACTTTGCATAGTAGTATTTAAAATTTATAAAATTAAAATAATAGGATAGGAGAGTGCTAATTATATTAAGAAACTAATTTTAAACAATTTAAAATAATTTTAGCAAATTTTTTATCCAAAAAGTTTGCAAAGATATTAATATTTTTTTTTTACACAAAATTAGCTTATCCTTTTTTATGAAAAAATAAATTTTAATAAAAAACAGACAAATGAATATTTTAAAAATTGTAATAAGTTACCAATAAAAAGTCTCCTATCAAACCTAAAAAACACTCTATTTAACATAATGTTAATTAAAAGACAGGGAAAGATATTTACTTTAAACTA
>JAOZQN010000865.1 GCA_029932195.1 Bacteroidales bacterium
ATAAGATTATTTTCAATAACATACAAATTTATTTTTCATCGTTAATAACAAAAAAAGCCAATTTAGGTTCTAAATTGCCTGACTGTTTTATTTTAAGAGATAAAATTATACTAATAAAATGGTCTGTGCCGCTCTTGTAACTATCTAATTATTAGCTTGTAATTGGTTATTTGCTGTGGTTTGTTAAGTCCTGTATTTGCATTTTTAAATTTAATAAGATTTTATTTTGCCAAAAGCAATTTAATTTCATATTTTTACGAAAAACTAATTAATAAACAAAAATAGTCAGACAGCTCCAAGCTGTCTGACAATTAAAATACTCAAAACCAATTAATTATAATGCCCATAGCAAGACAGAAGAACAATTGTTTTATTTTCCACACGATATACTAACCTATGTTTTTGTGTTATTCGCCTTGACCAAGAACCTTGCAAAGCATATTTTAGAGCCTCTGGTTTACCTTTGCCTTCAAATGGTGTTTCAGATAATTCTAAAAGAAGTTGCATTAATTTTGCTATTATTTTTTTATCTTCTTTGTTGAGTTTGGCAAAATCATTTCTAAAATTTTGTGTAAAAATTACATTATACATTAGTCATTGATTTTAACTCATTTAGAGCTTCGGTAGCACTATATTTTTTATAACTACTTATATCTTCGCAAGCATATTTCAGCATTGCATATTCATTATTAAAATGATATATAAATCGTTGATATTCAGAATATAAATTTGACTTTTTTATTTCAGGAGACTCTTTAAATAACTCATCAAGAGGGACTGTTATTAATTTATGCAAACGGTCTAATTGTGTTATTGATTTTTCCGCATCTTTTTTTATCATACTTTCATAATAAAAAATAAAATCTTTTTCAAGCAATAGATTTATATTTTTAAAATGACTATATAATGATTCTACTAATTTTTCATTATTATTTTTACCTATTATTTCATAATTTTGAAAAAAAGTTATTAATAGTAATGTGAAAACTGAATTTATTTTTTTTGGCTTCATAGTTTTAAATAATATTTTTTTTACAAAGATAAGATTTTATTTTGCCAAAAGCAATTTAATTTCCTATTTTTACGAAAAATTTGTCAACAAACAAAAATTGTCAGACAGCTCCAAGCTGTCTGACAATTAAAATACTCAAAACCAATGAAAAAACAGTAATTATATTTGTTTTATTAGCCGCAGAATTTCCTTATCAGTTATAGTTGCTAATTCAGATTTATCGTAAATTGATAATAGGTAAACTGTTTTATTTACAAAAACAACATGTGTTATTATTCTGCCTCCACCAGACTTACCTTTTCCTTTGCTTGCGATAGATAAACGAATTTTAAGTAGTCATACAAAAGTTTCTTAACAATTACTTTTAATTAATTAATTGATTTTCAGGTGTCCACCAATCGTAAATCGTAAATTTTAAATTGTCAATCTACTTATAACAATCATCTCCAATAGCGTCTCCATGTTTTGGATTGTAAACAAGTGTGTGTAAAAGCTCTTGGAGTTCTTTTTTAAGGGAGGGATATTTTTTTGTAAGTCGTTTTGCTTGTCGGTCAAAAACTTTTATTGTTTTTATTTTATAGCTCATTTATTAAGTCTTGTAAATTGCGAGAATTTTGTTTATCTGAATTTATTAAATCCATTTCCATAACTGCCTCTTGCAATTCTATTAAGAATAGTTTTTTATTTCGTAATTTTCTTAGTTCCTCAATATCAGATTGCACACTATTCCAGTCGTTCATTGACAGAACAACTGCATTTCTTTTGCCAAAAGCAATTTAATTTCCTATCTTTACGAAAAACTAATTAACTGAAGTTTCGGAGTTTATAACATCTTAAATATCAAAAAGTTAAAAAA
>JAOZQN010000866.1 GCA_029932195.1 Bacteroidales bacterium
TGTAAAATAAAAACTTGTAAAATAAAGACTAAAGATGCTCCGAAACTTCAGTTAGTATATATTTACGATGCCTGAAAAAAATTTACAACGATTATATAGAAGAAAATGAGTCCGCAAGAAAATATTTTCCTTTTGGTGCTAAAAAATATCAGATACCAAAATGGAAAAACCTAAAAAGAGCTTTAAGTATGGATGAAATAAAAAGTTTTTTTGAATACAAACCCGAAAAAAACACGAATGAACATTTTGCACACGAGATTTTTATATTCTTATATCTTTCAAATGGTATAAATATGTCAGACCTTTTAAGATTAAAGTATAAAAACATGAGTAATGAAAAGCTATATTTTATCCGAGAAAAGACTAAAAATTCAAGAAAATCCGAGTCAAAAACAGTAGAATTAATTTTGAATGAAAGAACCAAAGAAATAATAAAAATATGGGGTAATCCTAATATAGAACTTGAAAATTATATTTTTCCTCAATTAGAAAAAGCTAAAAATGAAGCGATAAACGAAGAATTGTAAAACAAACAACAAAAACAATAAACAAATATCTAAAACGTATTGGTGAAGATTTAGAGTTGAGTCTAAAATTGACAACACAAGTTGCACGACATTCTTTTGCTACAGTCCTGATGCGTTCTGGTGCTCACACAAAACTAATTAGCAATAGTTTGGGACATAATTCCATAAAGACAACCGAAAATTATCTTGGTAGTTTTGAAGATAGTACTAAAAAAGAATATTTAGATAAACTTACTGATTTTTAACAGTATATATTTTTTATAAACAAGTATGACAAGTCAAAAAGCAAGTAATTTAATGATAACTAACAATTTTTTACACACATTTTTCTAATTATTACTAGAAATATTGTATTATTGCGAATAATATGGATACAGAGAATTATTGCAGTACAAATGATAAACTAACTCAAAAAAAACATGAAACAGATTGTTGCCGTAATAGGAAATGCAAATATTGAAAATGACATTAACAAACAAAAAACATCTTTAGAGTTAGGTAAATTAATAATTGATAATGGATATATTTTAGCTACTGGTGGATTGGGTGGTGTAATGGAATACGTATCAAAAGGAGCAAAAAACTCCAAAAGATATACTGAAAATTCAATAATTGGAATTTTGCCTGATTATCACTCCGAAAATGCAAATCCTTATATTGATATTGCATTTCCCACAGGGCTTGGATTAGGAAGAAATTTAATACTAATAAGTTTGTCAAATGCTGTAATTGCAGTTGGTGGAGGTTCAGGAACTTTAAATGAAATTTCGGCAGCTTGGCAAATGAATAAATTAATAATTGGATTGAAAGTAGCTGGCTGGTCTGAAAAACTTTGTGGGCAAGCACTTGATAAAAGAAGAGACGATATTATTTTCTGTGCAGATACTGCAAAAGACGCAATAAAAATAGTAAACGAAAAAATTGAAATTTATAGGGATAAAAAATTTAGCGGAATTAAAAAATCACAAACAGAAAAGGAAAAATTAATTGAATATTTTTCAAAAATAAAAAAACTAAGAATAAAAAAGGAACAATTAAAACAAGAGTTTTATCATTTTTTCAACCTAAAAAATATTGATGATAAGGAAATATGAGTAATTTAAAAAAAACAGATCCTATTATTGTGATAATTGCAACAAGTTATGCAAGAACAAATTTATTATTAGAACGTTCGTTAAAATCTGTGTATGAACAAATAAATATAAATCCACATCAAGTATATATTGTTGATGATAACCCAATAAAAGAAAATGAAAAATTTTCAAATGAATATGGAAGAATCAAAGGCTACCCACTTAAAGTTGGACAGCAATTAATTATAAATTGTTAAAAATATTT
>JAOZQN010000299.1 GCA_029932195.1 Bacteroidales bacterium
TTTTAGAAAGTAACAAAATAACACAAATAATTGCAATAGATACAGATATTACTAAAATAAAAGAAGCAGAAAATAAAATATCGCAACAAAATTCAGAAATAACAAGTAGTATCCATTACGCAAGTCGGATTCAAAAAGCTCTTTTGCCAATGCCAGTATTTGTTAATGCTATTTTTGATAATTATTTTATACTAAACAAGCCACGAGATATTGTAAGTGGTGATTTCTATTGGGCTGCATATAAGGATAATAAAGCGATTGCTGTTGTTGCCGACTGCACAGGGCATGGTATTCCTGGAGCTTTTATGAGCGTGCTTGGTATGATGTCTTTTAACTTTGTAATAAATAAGTTAGAAACCATAAAAGCCGATGTTATTCTATCGGAAATGAAGGAAAGAGTGATAAGTTTACTCCACCAACGAGGAAAATCGGGCGAAGCAAATGATGGAATGGATGCCTCTATTTGTATTTTTGATTTTGAAAATAATATTTTAGAATATTCTGGTGCAAATAGTGATATTTATATTGTAAAAAAAACGGAGGAAAATAAAGAACAAAAAACCAGACGGATAAAAGCTGATAAAATTTCATTAGACTACAATCCTCTTAGAGATGACCGATTTACATCTCACTATATAAATATATCAAAAGGAGATTGCATTTATATGGCTTCTGATGGATACATAGACCAATTTGGAGGGAATAACAAAAAGAAGTTTCTTCGTAAAAACTTTGAAATTTTACTTCAAAAAATTCATACAGAATCTATAAAAGAGCAAAAAGCAATATTGGACAGCACAATAGAACTCTGGCGAGGTAACACTCCACAAATAGACGATATTCTTGTTTTTGGTGTTCAAATATAGATTTTTTTTTGATTATTTATGGTTTGATAATTCTTTGACATTAAGCTGTTTGTATGAAGAAAATCGTCTTAATTTGGAATTATCGAAAAAAATGAGTAACTTTGCAACTCATACAACTCACAATGATTTGGGTGTTACCTGCAATCAGTGAAAGAAGAATGATAGTATAATTTCAAAGAGTTTGACTAGTATTCTATATAATAGATTTTGTGTTAAAATTAAATGGTAGACAAGAAACAATATGGCTAAAAAAAATCAATCAAAAAGATTAACAAACCAACATAAAAAGTCTCATGGTGTTGTAGGTATATTTGGAGATAAAGCAAAATTACATGATGTAACAGTTGGTAAAATATCACATCTTGTAATTGAACAGCTTGAAAAAGAATTTCCTCAATTATCTTTTCAATACAAAAAAGGCATAAAAAAAGAAGAAATAAACGAAGCGTTAAAGAAAATTGACCCTGAATTAGGACAAACCCTTTTTGTGTCAAATTCAAGCATTAAACCTGATGGTGGAATAATAGAAGTAAAAGATGATAACGATAATTGGAGAATAGTGTTGGTATCAGAAGCTAAACATCAAGGAAAAGACATTGAAAATATAAAAAAGGGGAAATTAGTTGGAAAGAATAACAATCAAGACTTGATGGCTGCCGGTAATGCAATAGAAAGGTCTCATAAAAACATATCCGAAATTGCTAATTTGATGTTATCCGAATCGCATTTTCCTTATGTCCTATTTTTGGAGGGTTCTAATTTTCTAACAGAAACTATTTCTATTAAAAGACCTGATGGCAGGGTTGTAAAACTTGAATACAATTCAGGGATGTTAAATAGATTAGATAGATTAACCTCTGCAAATTATGGAATGCCAATTAATACCAATTTGTGTAAAAATAAGTTTGTCAAGCATAACGATAAAACAATTATGCTTCAAGCAACTTCAATATATACACAAGGGAAAGGTAAAAAATGGGAAGCCCAAAAAATGTTTGATAGTATGATTGAAGTTTCTAAAACTTCTCTTAGAGTATTAGGAAGTGAAATATTTAATCAGATAACAAAAAGTAAATAAATAGAAACAAAAGATTTATTAAATTAATATTGGTTGATAATGGGTAGGAATGCAACAAATAAATTACTGCAAAAAGCTAAAAAATCAAAAAGTGATGAGTTTTACACACAACTTTCAGATATTGAAAGTGAATTGCAACATTATAAAAGTCATTTTGAAAATAAAGTAGTTTATTGCAATTGCGATGACCCCCAAATTAGTAACTTTTTTAATTATTTTGCCTCAAATTTCAAAGAATTAGGTCTAAAAAAGCTAATATCTGCTTGTTACACAAAACAAGAAAGGGATTTGTTTAATACCGAAGACTTTGAAAGTGGTTTTTTCTATGAATATTCAGGTGCAGAAGAAGAAAAAATTAAACCAAGTTCAACTGACATTATCCAATTTAAAGGTGATGGAGATTTTAGAAGTGCTGAAAGTATCGAATTATTGAAGCAGTCAGATATTATAGTTACTAATCCCCCATTTTCATTATTCAGGGAGTATGTAGCTCAATTAGTTAAATATGATAAGAAATTTTTGATTATAGGTAACATTAATGCTATTACCTATAAAGAAATTTTCAAACTTATTAAAGAAAACAAGACGTGGTTAGGTATAAATCTTGGCAGGGGCATTTCAGGTTTTATCGTCCCTGAACACTATGAACTTTATGGAACAGAGGCTCGGATTGATAGCTCTGGAAATAGAATAGTCTCTCCGAACAATAATTTATGGCTAACTAATTTAGATACTTTTAAACGACACGAAGATATTGCACTCACAAAAAGATATTTTGGAAATGAAATTGAATATCCCAAATATGACAACTATGATGGTATTAATGTTAATAAAACAAAAGACATACCACTAGATTACAAAGGATATTTGGGTGTGCCTATAACATTTCTACATAAGTTCAATCCCGACCAGTTTGAACTAATTAAATTCAGAAAAGGGAATGATGAAAGAGATTTATCAATAAATGGAAAATGTCCGTATTTTAGAATTCTAATCAAAAATAAACGAATACAAACTGAGTTTATTGAATTAACTGAAAAATAAAAAAATAAGCAGGTAACATTGTTCTTGACGCAATCGGTATTTTTTGTAGCTTACTTCATTCGTTTCGCTTATTTCGCAAACTGCAAAAAAAGCATCGCCTGTGCAAGCACATTTCAGATGTAAAACACATCACATCATTTGGAGTATACGGGTTGCAAAAATAATCACAGCAATTAAAAACCATAACCTAATTTTTTTATAATTAATAATGAACAATGAATAATTAGCTTACTACTGATAGATGTCGTTGTATTACGATAACCCATTATTAATTATTCATTGTTTATTAAAAGAAAGTATGTTTTCAATTTTTAGCGGAGAAAATTCGTGGTTTTTTTTTACTATTACAGCAACTATTATTTATGGAGTAATAAATTTTATGTATAAAGTTGCTGCCGAACACAATTCTCCAAGCCGATTGATTGTAAATATTTCTGCTGGTAGCATTTCAATAATTTCCCTTACCTTTATTTTAATATTTAACTATCAGTTCATTAATTTAAAATGGATACTAATATTTGCTGCAATAAATTCCTCCTTTTTTGCTTTGGGAAGTGTTGCTAAAATTAGTGCTTTAAAAAAAATCCCAACTTCCTACACCTTTCCAATAACAAAATTAAATTCTATCCTGCTCATTATTTATGGGCTTTTTTTATTTAACGAAAGTCCAAAAACTACCCAATGGATAGGAATTATTATTTCCATAGGAATGCTGATTTACATAAGTTTAAGCTCTAAAAGTGGAAAAATAGAAATCCCAAAATTTTCTAAAAATAATCAAGAATTTATTGGAATTTTACTCGCACTAACTGCAGCCGTCTCAACCTCTTTCTCAATGCTTACAGGAAAATATGCATCATCAGAAGTTCCTAAAATGAATTACATATTTGTCTCATATTCAATGGTTTTTATTTATACAACTATAATAGGAAAAATTATAAAAACTAAAAAAAAGCCCAAAGTTGGCAACATTAAAAAAACAATTTTATTCGGAATAATAATCGGAATTTTAAATTTCACAGGCTACCTTTGTGTCCTAAATGCTTTTGAAACAGGACCTTTAACATTAATACAAGGAATCTCATCAAACTCATTTGTTATTCCAATAATTTTATCAATAATTGTTTTTAAAGAAAAATTTGGCTGGAAAAATTTTATTGTTGTAATCTTGGCTATTATTACAATAATAATAATAAAATTATAGAACTCCAGACCTCTAAAATAAATAATCAAAATTAAAGTAAAACGCCTGACTATCAAGGAATTAAAGATTTCACAGTAAAACTGGACATTGCATTTTAACTCCTTTACAATCGCTTAAATAAAAAACTTTTACAACAAAATAAAAACAATCCAAATATAAGAGCATAAACATACAATTTTCAGAAAAAATGAAGTTTAAAATTTAGAAAAAGTCAAATTTTATGTATTTCGCAAAAATAAAGAGCGTATCATCTTAAAAATCAGCAAATTATAGAGATGTCCATTTTTTTAGCACTGTTTTTTGAGGTCTGAACTCACTTTAGTAGCCCCTCCTTTAGTAGGGTTGTTAAGTTCTAATAATTTTTAATATCAACCCACGACTTTAGTCGTGGGAAAGCAAAATAGACAAACAATGCAACCGTTTTAACGGTTTCTGAAATTTTGAATTAAGTTACTAATACATAAATTATTACATCTCATAAAAAACCGTTAAAATGGTTAACGATTATTTTATTTTCGTTTTTCCCACGACCGAAGTCATGGGTTGATATTATTTTTTAGGATATGATTTTAAAACTTATTAGAACTTAATAGCCCTGCTCTCCTTTAGCTTCAACAACCCTAAAAAAATAAAACACACACACATTTTTTTCAGAAATGTGTGTTTTTTTATCTACTAAAATCAAATTTACTTCAAAAAACAAGTTGTATTTGACTGAAATACAGAAAAATACTACATATTGATATATATCAATGCTTTTAGTATTGCAAAACAGTCAGTGTTTTAGTGTATTGTTCTTTTTTTAGTAATATATTTGCAAAATCAAACTACAAACCAATTTAATGCACTTGATATATGAAAAAATTAGTAATACTTGGAGCAGGAACAGGCGGAACAATAATGGCTAACCGCATGAGAAAAGTTTTAGACCGAACAGAATGGGATATTACAATTGTAGATAAATACAAAACTCATTATTATCAACCTGGTTTTTTATTTATTCCTTTTGGATTATACACCAAAAATGATGTAATAAAACCTAAAACTAATTTTATTCCTACGGGAGTAAATGTTGTTTTTTCGGAAATAGACAAAGTTGTAGGAGAGGAAAATAAAGTAATGTTAGAAAATGGAGTTGTATTGAATTACGATTTTCTAATTGTTGCCACAGGAACAAAAATTTTCCCAAAAGAAACTCCCGGAATGAAAGGCAAATTATGGAGAAAAAATGTATTTGATTATTACACAATAGAAGGCTCATCGGCACTTGGCGATTTTTTTAAAACTTGGAAAGGTGGTGAATTGGTATTAAATATTGCTGATATGCCAATAAAATGCCCCGTAGCACCACTTGAATTTGTGATGTTTGCAGATGCTTTTTTTGTAGAAAGAGGAATGAGAGACAAAGTGAATATTTCCTACGTAACACCAATGGAAGGAGCATTTACAAAACCAAGAGCCTCAAAAGTGCTTGGCGATTTACTTATAGAAAAAAATATTAATGTAATTCCAGATTTTTACTTGGAAAGTGTTGATAACGAAAATAAAAAAATACTTTCTTATGATGAGAAAGAAATTCCATTTGATTGCTTAGTTACAATTCCAATTCACAAAGGCGACCCAATGGTTGGCAGAAGCGGACTTGGCGACGACATGGATTTTGCTCTAACTGACAAACACACACTTCAATCCAAAAAATTTGATAATATATTTATTCTTGGCGATGCAGCAAATCTTCCAACTTCAAAAGCTGGTTCGGTAGTGCATTTTTCCTCAGAAATACTATTTGACAATCTACTTTGTGCAATTGAAGACAGACCACTCACCGAAAAATTTGACGGACACTCAAACTGCTACATAGAAACTGGTTTTGGAAAAGGAGCTTTAATAGATTTTAACTACGACACCGAACCACTACCTGGAGCATATCCATTCCCAGGAATTGGACCATTCGGACTGCTAAAAGAAACCAGAATGAACCACTACGGAAAACTTTTATTCCGATGGATGTATTGGCATATCCTTCTAAAAGGAAAAGACATGCCTATTGATGCACACATGACTATGGCTGGTAAAAAAATGTAAAACTATTAAAACAATAATCACATGACAGACAATAATATACAAGTCCAAATTAACGATATAAATCGGAAACTTGACTTGCTGCTCGAAGAATCTAAAAATTCGCAAGCACAGAGAGAAGAAATTAACGACTTGGTCAGCGATGTATCAATTATTGGTAAAGATATTTTTACAAATACAGTGATTGAGCTGGACAAAGCAGGTGTAGAGCTTGACGGAGCAGCACTCCAAAATCTTATGATAGGATTGGTCAGAAATGTTGGCACTTTTAACGAAATGATTGGAATGCTAGAAAGTGGGTATGATTTAATGAAAGACATGACTCCAATCGTTAATCAAGTAGGATTTGATGCTATCGCAAAAATAGGAGAATTTGAGAAAAAAGGTTATTTAGACTTTTTCAACGAATTTATAAATATAACAGATAATATTGTAGAACATTTTAAAGTAGAAGATGTTAGAGCCTTGGCAGATAATGTGGTAAGTATGCTTGAAATGATAAAAAGCATGACTCAACCAGATATGCTTGCCGCAATGAACAACGCACTAACGGTTTACAAAAATATGGATACAGAAAATATCCCTGAATATTCTATGTGGAAGGCATTTAGAACAATGAACTCACCAGAAATGAAACGAGGATTAGGATTTATGATAACATTTATGAAAAACTTAACCGAAACAATAGAAAATAAGCAAGAGAAGTAAAAAGTTAGTTTATTGGCTTATAAGTAGTGTGCCAAAAGTTTATTAACAATAGATTTTTGCTTTTATAAAAAATTGAGAATTTGTTTTTTTTGCACCAGCGGTGCAATATATTGATAGAAATATATAAAATTAAGCAAACAACACCCCAGCGGGGTGCAACATAATTACGTTTTTTTTTATTAACAAATTATTGCACCCCGCTGGGGTGCTATATCCACATTATCAATTAATTCTATCGTTGTTTTGCACCGCTGGTGCAATAAAATAAACATATAAAAAATAGATACTATATTTTTTACGTCAAGCGTCCCTGCCACTAATTTTATTGTTAAGGAACTTTTGGCACACTACTTAACAACCAACAACTAACAACTAACAACTAACAATCAAACTATCATGGCACAACAAACTTATGCAGGAGTAGCAGTAGAATTATCAGATGAAGGATATTTCACAGATTCAAGCGTGTGGACGAAAGAAGTAGCAATAGAAATGGCAAAAGAAGATGGTCTGGAACTTACAGACACACATATTGCTGTTTTAGAATTTATTAGAGAAAAAATAGCAAAAGAAGAAAATCTAACAATTCGTTCCATTGGAAAATCAGGTATTGTAGATATTAAATCATTTTACAAACTTTTTCCAGGAGCACCATTAAAAAGAGCAACAAAATTTGCAGGTGTAGCAAAACCAGCAAGCTGTATTTAAGTTGGTATTTGGCTTTTGGCTTTTTGGTATTTGGCTTTTGGCTTTTGGCTTTTGGTATTTGGCTTTTGGCTTTTGGCTTTTGGCTTTTGGCTTTTGGTATTTGGCTTTTGGCTTTTGGCTTTTGGCTTTTGGCTTTTGGTATTTGGCTTTTGGCTTTTGGCTT
>JAOZQN010000867.1 GCA_029932195.1 Bacteroidales bacterium
AAAAAGCAAACGATGGCAAGAAGTTACCGATATACGCAACGCAAAAAATCAAATTCACATAATCAATTTTTCACAAACCAATTAAAATTTAAAAATTATGAACAAAATTACAAATTTTATTTTACTCGCACTTTTGACAGTAAGTATTGTAAGCATTACATCTTGCCAGAAAACAGCAGTTACAACAGAAGAAGAAACAGAGAATAACTTTTTTATTCCAACAACCAAAGATATTGTAATTGACGACATTACATTCGAAGCACTTTACGACTCCTGTGAAGTTTGGAATACAAACGGTGGACAAAATGTAATAATGGAAGAAGGTGCAGTTATTTTTAATAATTCTACTACTGCCGACTCTATAAATTATGTTTTTAATAGCGATGATGCTATTTATTACAACCCAATAGAAACAGGAATTGAAGAACTAAAATCAGTAAAAGACATTCCTGTAAATTCAGTTGATATAGAAATTAACACAACAGTAAGTAGCACACAACAATACGATGCTTTTGTTGATAGTCCTGAAATTGCAACTATAATCGGAAATGTAACTGTTACTTTTGAACTTTCGGCAGTAGCAGAGAACTTATTTGTAAACAATGGAGTTACAATAACAACAACTGAAACTCTAACCAATATGCTCTTTAATGATAATGCAAATCCTGTTACAGATGAAATAATTGAATATTATGGTAATTATTTTACAGAAGATAATAAACCTTATGTTCTTTCTGTTCCTGAAAATCAAACACCAATGGGTGATGTGACTCCAAATGAATTACATACAAACACAGAACCAATAGAAGGAGAGAAATACTTCAAACAAGGAAATTATAATACAAACTATGATCCTGCCGCTCCTCTTACAATACGCTTAGTAGCATTAAATAGCATTAGACAAGATACAACTTATTTTGATAATAGCTTAACTTCTGATTCTACTTCTTATAGAGATGTGAATTATGATATTATTACTAATTTAGTTCTTCAAATAGATTAATACAAAACTTACAGACTTCTTATCGTAGAATTATAATAAGTCTAAGCTTTTGTATAAGTTAATAAAATGTATCTTTGCAAAAATCTTATAATCATAGTTAAAAATGAAACAAAAAAAAGTAATCAGAAAAGGCAGTTCCGATTTTAAAACAATAATAGAAGACAACGGCTATTTTGTGGATAAAACAATGCTGATAAAAGAGTTTTTTGATAACGGTAATTATACTATGTTAATGCCTCGCCCTAAAAGATTTGGCAAAACATTGAATTTGTCAATGATTGAACATTTTTTTGATATTCAAAAAACCGACAGTGCAAAACTGTTTATAGAATTTGAAATAGCAAACGAAAAAGATTTTTGTGAAAAACATCAAAATAAATATCCTGTAATAAATGTATCTCTAAAAAAAGTAAAAGAAATAAATTGGGATAAGTGTCTAAAAAAATTTAAAATTCTTATATCCGACTTATACCAAAAATATAAATATTTATTAAAGTCAGACAAATTAGAAAAATATGAAAAGCAAATTTTTGAAAGTATAATTTTAAGAACTGCCGACCAAACAGAATATGAAAATAGTTTATTAAAATTGGCTAATTATTTAACATCTCATTTTAACAAAAAAGTTATAATTCTTGTAGATGAGTATGATGCACCAATAATAAGTGCTTTTTCTAATACAAACA
This sequence comes from Bacteroidales bacterium, assembly GCA_029932195.1. Lineage (GTDB taxonomy): Bacteria > Bacteroidota > Bacteroidia > Bacteroidales > JAOZQN01 > JAOZQN01. Next base: position 1,690 of record JAOZQN010000867.1, read on the forward strand.
GTCCAATAAAATCAGAAGACAAAGAAAATAAAACATATTATCAGAAAGTAATAAGTTTTATGCAAAGTTTTCTTGGCGAGGCTTTTAAAGGAAACGAAGACAGTTTAAAAAAAGGTCTTTTAACAGGTGTTATGCGTATAGGTAAAGAAAGTATATTTTCGGAGTGGAATA
>JAOZQN010000868.1 GCA_029932195.1 Bacteroidales bacterium
AAGGAGGCAAGTCATTGATTACTAAATTTGTCCAACTTTACGTGGGTAGCCGAAAATTATGAAAAAATAGAAAATCTATCTATAATTGAGGCTGTAAATAAAGCAGCAGATATTCATTTTGATTTTGTGAGTATTCATCCTTTTTACGATGGTAATGGAAGAACTGCCAGATTATTAATGAATTATGTGATGCAAATAAATAAACTTCCTTTTATTATTTTAAATAAAGAAGATAGAATAAACTATTTTGAAAAATTAAAAGAGACAAGAAAAAAAGAGGATATTAATATTTTTAGAAATTTTATAAAAGAACAATATTATAAACAATTAGAAGAGGAACTAAAATCAATAAAAAAACAAGAAACGAATAAAAATATATTTTTGAGTTTTTAATAAAAGAAATAATGTTAATAAAATCAATATCAGGGATTAGAGGAACAATTGGGGGTAAAGCCGGCAACGGACTTTCACCAATTGACGTAGTTAAATTTACTGCTGCTTATGCAGAATGGACAAAAAATGATAACAAGCAAAAAAAATGCACTGTTGTTGTTGGGCGTGATGCAAGAATTTCGGGAGAAATGGTTGAGAACTTGGTCGTTGGAACACTTATGGGAAGCGGAATTGATGTTGTAAATATTGGACTAGCCACAACGCCAACTACGGAAATAGCTGTTACAGAGGCAAAAGCACAGGGTGGAATAATTATCACTGCAAGCCATAATCCAAAACAGTGGAATGCTCTCAAATTATTGAATAATAAAGGTGAATTTTTATCTGCCAAAGATGGCGAAAAAATATTGGAAATAGCTGAAAATCTTGAAAAAATAATTGATTTTGCAGAAGTAGATTCTATTGGGAAACACACAAAAGATGATAGTTATTTGAAACGTCATGTGGAGATGATAAAAGAATTAGAACTTGTTGATTTTGAATTAATTAAACAGGCTAATTTTTCTGTTGCTGTTGATTGCATCAACTCTGTTGGAGCAGTTTCTGTGCCTTATCTACTTGAACAACTTGGAGTTAAAACTATTCATGAAATAAACTGCACACCAGACGGAAATTTCGCACACAATCCTGAACCTTTGGCAGAGAACTTAGTGGAGCTTTGCGAAACTGTTGCCAACAAAAAAGCAGATGTAGGCTTCGCCCTTGACCCAGACGTAGATAGGCTTGCAATCGTGAATGAAGATGGAACGCTTTTTGGCGAAGAATATACGCTTGTAGCTGTGGCTGATTATATTTTGTCTAATAAAAAAGGAAATACGGTTTCTAATTTGTCATCAACAAAAGCATTGCGAGATGTTACAGAAGGCTTTGGACAGCAGTATTTTGCGTCGGCAGTAGGCGAGGTAAATGTAGTAGAGCAAATGAAAAATCAAAAAGCAGTTATTGGTGGCGAAGGAAACGGTGGTGTAATTTATCCAGAACTTCACTACGGTAGAGATTCGCTGGTAGGAATAGCTTTATTTTTAACACATCTTGCCAAAAGCAAAATAAAATGCTCGCAACTTCGTTCAAAATATCCAGATTATTATATTTCTAAAAATAAAATTGTTCTAAAACCAACCGATGATGTAGATGCTGTTTTGGCAAAAATAAAAGCAATTTACGAAAAACAAGACGTAAATATTAATACGATTGACGGTATAAAAATAGAATTTGAAAACGAGTGGGTTCATTTACGAAAATCTAACACAGAACCAATTATACGTATTTATTCGGAAAGTGAGAATAAAGAAAAAGCAGATTTGCTTGCTCAAGAAATTATAAATTTAGTTACAAAATAACTCTTTATATGGAAAAAATACCGAATATTCACGACAAGTATTTTAAGCAGATATTTTCTCACA
>JAOZQN010000869.1 GCA_029932195.1 Bacteroidales bacterium
AATGTCCAATTATTTTTTCACAATTAAGCCTTGTAGATTTGAATACAATAATAGTTATTAATCTTACTCGACTGCAACTCTCAGAAATAGGGTTAAAAGTCAAAAAAATAGGATTTCACTAAATTCATAATAATGTCCAATTTTAAAACGCTTATTATCACTAAGTTACATGTCTGTCATTTTGTCAAATTTGTCGAAGTCTGATTATGCAAAAAAAAACAACGATTTCAGGATTAAGAGACTAAAAAAGTTTTTAATTCTTAATTTTGAGTTTTAATTGGCTATCACTTAAATATGTTAGAAATAGATTTAACCAATAAACTAATAAACTAATAAACCATTAAACTAATAAACTAATATCATGGAAACATTAATCGGAAAAAAAGCCCCAGAGTTTAAAGCAAAAGCAGTAATTAACGGTAGCGAAATTGTAGATTTCTCTCTTGACCAATTCGTTGGCGAAAAAGAAGTTGTATTTTTCTTTTACCCACTCGATTTTACATTCGTTTGTCCAACAGAATTACTTGCATTCCAAGACAAAATGGCAGAATTTGAAGAAAGAAACGTAGCAGTTGTAGGCTGTTCGGTAGATTCAGAATTTTCGCACTGGGCATGGCTTCGCACAGAGCAAAAAGACGGTGGTATCAAAGGAGTAAAATATCCATTGGTAGCAGATTTATCAAAAACTATTGCCGAAAATTTTGGCGTATTAGCAGGAGAATATCAATACGATGAAGCAGGACAGATTCGGTTTGAGGGTGCACCAGTTGCATACAGAGGATTATTCTTAATTGACAAACAAGGAGTTGTGCGTCATTCAGTTATCAACGACCTTCCACTTGGAAGAAGCGTAGATGAAGCTCTTAGAATGGTAGATGCTCTACAATATTTTGAAGCAAACGGTGAAGTATGCCCTGCAAACTGGAAAAAAGGAGACAAAGCAATGACAGCTTCTTTCGAAGGAGTAGCTGAATACCTTGGAGATAGATAGATAGATAGTAATTTATTGTTAAATTGCTAATCATTTCAACAATTTAACAATACAACAATTTTTAACATTTTAACAATAACTATCATGAAAATAAATAGATACGTTCTCTCGGACGATGCCAAAGAGGCAAAAAAAGATTATATAGACCGTCATTCAGCATTTGTGCATTGCGATGCCAAAGCAGAAAAAGGTAAAAAATTCAAAGTAAAAGTTCAAGTTGGAGACGAATATATGCACCCAGACGTGCCAGACCACTATATCGCTTGGGTTCAAATATGGAATGGAGAAAAAATGCTTGCTCAAACAACTTTTATTGAAGGTGCTTTTGCAAACGAGCCTGCAAATGTAGAGGTAGATTTTTATATTGTGCCTACAAAAAACATGAAACTTACAGCTATGGCTTTTTGCTCAAAACACGGTTTGTGGCAAAGCGATGAAGTTGCTGTTGAAGTAAATTAATTTGAGTTTTGAGTTTTTGAGTGGTCGTGTGGTTAGTTACGCAAAGCGTATAAAAAACACGACAACACAATAACTCAAAAAGACGACAACTCAAAAACTAACAACACGAAAACTCAAAAACTAAAAACACGATAACTCAAAAAACTATGGAAAAATATCTTTGTGAACCTTGTAATTATGTTTACAACCCAAAGAATGGAGACGAAGATGGAGGAATTACTCCTGGAACAAAATTTGAAGATATACCAGAAGACTGGGTTTGCCCTGTTTGCGGAATGGGTAAAGACGTATTTACAGTTATGGACGATGAATAAAAACATTTAAAAGTTTATAAAATAGAAAGTTATACTCAAGTGAATTAGATACTGTGTTAAAAACCAAATTTATTTTAAATTATTTTTATATT
>JAOZQN010000870.1 GCA_029932195.1 Bacteroidales bacterium
CAATTGTCTATAAAAGCAAAAATCTATTGTTAAGAAACTTTTGGCACACTACTTAAATGCAGAAATGATAAAAAATGAAATTTCAAAAGAATTACGTTTTAAACAACTTCAAGAAATTGCTCAATACCAACTCAAAATAATGACTAATACGAATTTAACAAAATCAATAAAGAGATTAACAAAAGAAACCTATATTGATGAACAAAAACGAATAGAGAACAAATAAAATATCATAAATAATGCAAAATGACATAATAATATACCTGCAAGTAGCACTTATGCCGCTTATTATCACTAATATACTGCACATGGTGGCAGTGAAATTACATTTTTTCAAGTTCTTGAATATTCCGATTAATACAAAAGCTTTCGGAGAAAATAAAACTTGGCGAGGTGTAATTTTTGTTTCATTAGTAAATACTATTTTTACAATTTCTGCTGATTATCTGTTTGATGTAAATATTGAACACCCAGTTCTTTTAGGGTTTTTATTAGGTTTGGCGTATGTTATTTCTGAATTACCAAATTCATTTATAAAACGTAAGAAAAAAATTCCTGCGGGCGGTCAGCATAATAAAAATAAAATTATATTTGTTTTATTCGACAAAACTGACTCTGCCTTTGGGGTCTCTTTGGTATATTACCTGCTCGGATATGCGAGTATTAAAATTGCAATAATCATTTTTTTAATAAATATATTTTTTCATATAGCTTTTTCTTTAATTCTGGTGAAAACTGGTATTAAAAAGAGCTTCTAAAATCAAAACTTATGAGTAATTTTTTTTTGTTTTTTAAGCGTTCACGAATTTATTTCAAAGAGATGTTTCCGGTGTTGATATATTTACCCTATCTCGCTGCTTTATATGTTAGCTTAAACTTTGTTTCACAGATTATTACAAACAATGAAATTGTTGTTGATGTTTACGCTGTTGCTGGTTTTATTTCAGCTTTTTTTCTTATGTTACTAATGCGAACTTTCGACGATTTAAAAGACATTGGTATTGATAAAGATTTGTTTCCCGACCGAGCAACCCCACGAGGAGCAGTATTAAAATCGGATATTGTCAAAATTTCACTGTTTAGTTTTATAGTTATTGTTTCTGTCAATTTACTTTTTGCACACAAAACATTATTGGTTTTTGCCGTTGTGATAACCTATTTAGTTTTAACCTTTAAATGGTTTTTTGCCGAAAAAATTCACAGAGAAAATATTTTTCTTACAATGGCAACTCATCAACCAATTCCTTATGCCATAAATTTATTACTTATTCATTTTGCTTTGGCATCAGGCAATGTTTATGAAGCATTTGAGTTAAAGCATTTTGCTATCTTATTATTTTTCTCTTTACCTGTTACAGCTTGGGAAAGTTCACGTAAAATTCGTGCAAAAGGTATGGAAACCAATTATGAAACTTTTTCAATGGTATTCGGAACACGTGGAGCAACATGGATACCTTTTGTTTGTTTACTACTAACCAGTGCAATAGCTGTTTACATAGGCATTGAACTTGAATTTTCTATTTACTATTTTCTTATTACTTCTGCCTTGTGTTTATTTGTGATTTTATTTTATACGAAGTTCTTAATTTTCCCAACAAAAAAGAATAATGTATTAAAAAATATTACAATGATATTTACTTCTTTACAATTTTTTACAACACTTATTTTTATTTTAATAAATTTTAAAGTGCAAATTGCATTGTAATTATTAGGGGAGTTAGGTTTTCTGATTTCAAAAAATCAAATTTATAAGTAGTGGGACAAAAGTTTCTTAACAATAGATTTTTTCTTATAACTTCTCGTGTAAAGCGTGGACGCCATAGCCGTCAGGTTAATTTTTTAGATATTTCTTT
>JAOZQN010000871.1 GCA_029932195.1 Bacteroidales bacterium
CTACTTTTTTTTTAATTTTTTATCTTTTTTTTGATACTGGCTGTGTAGTTACACCTTTTTTTACTCCATAAAAAAATAGACTTCTTTTATTTAAACTCTAAGTAAAAAGTCAGATTTATTTGTATATTCAAATAAATTAAAAGTATTGATAATCAGGTGTAAACCAATCGTAAATCGTCAATCTACTTAATAATCAGAAACTTATCTTTAATCTTTAAATAAAAACAGACATTAATAATTCAATACTAATTTTTTAACTAATTATGAAAAAAACAATTATTTTACCTATAGTTATTTTACTTTTATTTTTTTCCTTTTCGTGTAAAAACAGCCAAAATGAAGAAAATAATGAGTTGATAAACAAGAGCTACGATATAGACTCTCTGAATGAAGTCGGAACACATATCAAGGAGGTTTTTTATTCGCTACCCTCACCAATAGAAATGGCAACTATAATAAAACAAACAAATGTTGAGTTCTCTCCAAGTATTTTAAACCCTAGCGAAAATCTAAAAAATTATACAACAATGGAGGCGATGGCAATAAACTTGGGAATATACGGTGCCGACCTCAGTTTTACAAGCCTTTTTGATAAAAAACAAAACTCACTGGAATATTTTTATTCTGTAAAAAAACTTGCAGATAATCTTGGTATTTTAGAAGCTATGAGCGATAGCACTATGCAAGAAATTGAAGCTAATATTGCTGATAATGACGTTCTTGTGAAAATAATTTCAGAATCATTTTTCCAATCTGATGCTTACTTAAAAGAAACTCAAAAAGAGAATGTTGCAACACTTATAGTTTTAGGAGCATGGATTGAGAGTTTATATATCGCACTTGAACTTACAGAAGTATCAATAGAAAATGTGGATTTGGTGCAAAGAATAATAGACCAGAGACTTATATTAGAAAATGTTATTTTATTATTAGGCTCAATCGAAGATAAGAAAGTAAATGAACTATCATCAAGTTTTTCGGATATTAGCGAAAGTTTTAATAACCTTGTAATAATAGAAAAAAAAGAAGTTTACGACGAATATGCTGATACAATGAGAACTAAAACAATAACAAAATATGATATTACTCAAGAGAAATATACTGATTTATATGAAAAAGTATTGGAAGTCCGAAATTATTATATCTCATTAAATTGAAAATAAAGTGTTAAGTTTTTAATGTTGAATTTTTAATTGATTACCTACTTAAGAGCAAATTAGGGCTATTATTTTTTAACAACGCAACCTTTATACAATCTAACAATTTAAACAAATTAACAGTCCAACAATTTAACATTTTTTAGCAATGAAAAAGAACATAAAAATAATAATTAGCTTGTTTTTTATAATTATTTTAACACAAAGTGTAAATGCACAATGCAGAGAATATATAAAAGCCGTAGCAGGTTATCAATTAGAGTCTTACACAATGGACGGTAACTTTCTTTCGCCTGAAATTTATGAAGGGGGAAAAGTTGAACTAACCAGAACTTTTATGAAAGGGCAGAAATACAAAATTATGGTAATCGGAATGGATTTGTTTGAAAAAAAGATTACAATAACAGACAGCGACGGTTTTATAATATTCAAAAATTATGCCTCAAAGGAATCTGAAGAACCAAAATACTTCTCTGATATAAATGGAGATAGAATAATTAATTTTGGCTCTAATCACTTTGAATTTGCACCAGAAACAAGTCAAAATCTTACAATAAAAATAGAATTGGAACGCAAAGCAAGATGGAAACGCAAACGACTTAAAGGTTGTATGGGCATTGTTGTTGGATTTATTGCAGACTAAGTTAATGAACAATTAATAATTGGTTTACTCCTCACAATCAGAATATTATATTT
>JAOZQN010000300.1 GCA_029932195.1 Bacteroidales bacterium
GAAAAAACTCACCACCACCCACACAAAATATTGACATCAAAGCAAATGTTAAGCAAATCATTTCATTATTATCATTTTATGTGTTAATATTTCATCCTCTGTAATCAAACGACAAAAATAAATACCTGAATAATTTCCGCTTGTGTTAAATTCATATTGATAATTTCCTTTATCTTGATGTTGATTTACAACTTCTTGTATCATATTCCCAGATATGTCAAAAATTTGTAATTTCACATTATTGGGTTTGGATAATTGAAAACTTATTATTGTATTGTTTGAAAATGGATTAGGGTAATTTCTTAAATTGTATTGTTGTTCTATAACTGTTGTTTCTTCAATTTCAGTTGTTCCATTTTCATTAAATATTGATAAACCACATTCCGAGGTTAAATATTTATTATTGTTATCTATCATAATTCTCCAATTAAGATTAGACAAAATATTTGAATTTCCTGTATTATACAACTGCCAGTATGCATTATCATACTTTACTAAGCCTTCTTGAGTAGTAACCCAAATATTATTTGTTTCGTCAATAGCTATATCAAAAATACGATTAACAGGTAATCCAGAATTAGAAGTATCATAAAGTGTCCAATCAGTGTTGTCAAACTTGACAAGTCCATTTTCCGTTGCAATCCATTTATTGTCATTGGCATCTATTGAGATACTCGAAATAAAACCACCGCTTGGAATACCTGAATTTGATGAATTATAAAAAGTCCAGTTGATTCCATCAAATTTAACTATTCCAGCACTTTCTTCATTTCCTTCTTCGTAAACAACGAACCATTTATTATTGTAACTATCAATTTCTAAATCAACAACATAATTATTGGGTAATCCTGAATTTCCTGAGTTATAAACAGTCCAATTTATATTATCAAATATTGCAATACCACCACCATAAGTAGCAATCCATTTATTTCCATCGTTATCTTCAACGATACTGTTGTATATATCATTACTTGGCAAACCTGAATTATCAGTATTGAAGATAGTCCAATAGGAATTGTCAAATTTTGCCAATCCACCACCAAATGTTGTAATCCACTTATTACTTTCATCATCAATAAATATTGAACTTATCTGATTACTTGTTAAACCAGAATTATTTGTATTGTAATTTGTAAATTGATTATTTTCTAATTTGAAAACACCTGCATCATCTGAACCAAACCACTTTATATTATTTTCTAATGTAATAGAATTAATATGATTAAAAGGTAAGATGCTAAAATCCAAAGGATAACTTTCCCAACTCCCCGCATCATATTTGACTAATTCAAGATTTTCGGTCACAAACCATTTATTTTCATTGTTGTCAATTTCTAAGACTAAAAGATTATTACTTGGAATTGCTGAGTTTGATGTATTAAATATTGTCCAATTAGTATTATCAAACTTAACCAAACCTCCACTTTCGGTTATAATCCATTTATCTTGATTATTATCAATTTCTATTCCTACTGCATTGCTTGGCAAGTCTGAGTTTGATGTGCTGTATTGAGTAAAATTAATTTTATCATATCTACAAATGCCATTATTTTGCATCCACAATACGCCATTTTCATCAATCTCTATGTCTATCATCCAACTAAAATCATCTTGAAAAACTGACCAGTCATCATCTGTAAAATGGAATAAATAATTAACAACGCCAAATTGATTCGATTCACAGCAACTTCCATAACCAGCCCAAATAGAATTATTGTTTTCTATAATTGTTTTACCTATACTGGGTGAGTTATAAATATCCCAACTTGTATCATCAAATTTCGTTAAATATCTTTTGCTCTCTATATCTGAACAATAACAATTTGTTATCCATTTGTTTGCATAGTAATCAATAGATACAGACAATATTGTGTCTGTTGGAATATCTGAATTAATGGTATTATAAATAGACCAAATATTATCAGTTCCTAATTTTGCTAGTCCACTGTTTGTTCCAATCCATTTGTTATTATATCCATCAACCGTAATAGAATTTACATAATTTGATGGTAAATCTGAATTTGCAGAAGTTATATGTTCTTGCTCATAAGTAACCTTATTGAATTTTACAATTCCATTAGAAGAACCAACCCAAACAAAATCATTATCTACTGCGATAGATGTTATCCGAAAGCAATTTGTTGTTGGATAGTTTTCCCAACTTGTTTGTGCCAATCCAATAATGGCAATAATCACAAATTGTATTGTTATTATTATTTTTTTCATGTTTTTTTTTAGTTTTGCTTAACGGTAACTTCTTGGTTGCGGTGGCTTGTGTGGTGTGTATTTTTTTTCGCTTGCGAAAAAAAAATACACGGCACGCAAGCCACTGCAAACCAAGAAAATGATAGCCACTTTGTTTATCGTTCATTAGTATCAAATGCTTTCTTTATTTCAGCATGGTTATCTTTTTCCTTTTCAATTGTTTTGTTTTGTATAAATTTTGTTGCTTCTTTCATTTTGTTATTTTTGATACAAGTAATTTCTTCTTGGTCTGCCAAAATTTTTGTTTTGTTTGTTTGTATTTCGTCTGACGTAAAAGTCCGTTCTCGTTGCCGTTCTTCTCTGCCTGTGTAGGTTGTTGGTAAAGAATTTTTACAACAATTATTTGCTAATTCAATTATTTTATCTATATCTTCTAAATCTTCGAATAATTGGATTATTTTATTTTCCCAATTATCAATTAACTTGTTCATCTCACTATGGTTGCGTTCAATTTTATAAAAATCTTGTTCAAGTTCTTTTGACAATTTTTCTGCTTCATTGTAATTTGTTTTGAAACGAGTTAAATCTCCCTGCATTTCATTAAGATGACTTATGTTTCTTTCTGAAAGTTTTATTGCTTCTTCGTTTTCTCTTTCGAGTGGATTAAAATAATTATTTAAAGAATTTAATCCATCTTGGTCATGGTTTTTTAGTGCTGAAAAATTTTCAATGAAATCTGTAAAAAAACTTTTTAAGTTATTTGTTTGAGTTTTGAATAGTGATTTTTGATTTTCTAATTTTTGAATATCCATTTTTTTATTATTGAGAAAATTGAATGAGTTTTTTTATTTTATTTTCTGTTTCATCAGTAGCATTTATTAATAACGAAACAGAAGTTTCTATTGCATTTTGTGTTGAAATAATATTATTATCTGCATATTCCTTGCTATCAGATGCTTTTTTATGAAAATCTCGCATTATTGTTACAATGTCCTGTTTGGTATTAAGTTTGTAATCTGTTTCTTTGAAAATAGTTTTTGTTTGCTCTGATAAATTTAAAGTTTTATTTTGTAGCTCTTTTATCTGTTCTCCAATTTCTCTGGCAAGTGGTGTTTTCTCTGTTGCAGAAGTTGCATATAAAACGGCTTCACTTGTGCAACGAACTCTTTGCTCGGCATTTTGCAAATTAATTTCGGCATTTCTTTTTTCTTCCTGACACTGTTTATTGTTATATTCTGCTCTTTTTACTCGTGTTTTTGCATTACTAATACCTACACCTTCTGCAATAGAACCAAGAATACCACTTTTACTTTCACTTGCATTATTCTGTTTTCTACGAAGTTCATATCTTGCATTATCTAATTCTCTTATTGCTTTATCAAGGGCTTTTTCTGCAACTTTAAAACGATTTTCGGCATTTTGTAACCAAACAAGAGCTTTTTCATATTCTGCTTGCCAAACTACATAAGTTGTGGCGGCTTTATAAGTTAAATCCATTAAACGTTTTAATATTTTGCCTGTAACATTTTGAAACTTTTCAATTTCGCCTGTTGTTCTTTCGTATTCAATTTTAAGATTGCTATTTTTAAAAACTTCATTTTCCAATTTATTTATTGAAAACTGTAACATTTCAGAAGCGTCAAAAATAATTTCACCAATTGTATTTTTTAGAGAGATATTTTCTTCATCAAAATCTACCAATTGAAATTTATGTTGGTCTGATTGTTCAATATGCTCTTTTAATTTGGGGATTAAAATGTCTGAATTAAATTCCATATTAAGTATTTGTTTTATCTAATTTATTGATACCGTCATTTAGAAAACTTACTAAATGATTTGTGGTTTTAATATAATCATCAAGCCAATCACTTGTAATTTGCCAATGATTTCTAAACTCTTGTCCTTTTTCTCCACCATAGTGAAGTGAAAAAGCAAAAAAAGCTTCTTCTACGTCTCGTCTGCTTGCTTCTAATAAAGCATTATGTTCTCTAAGAGTTTGTTTGTAATCTTTTAAGCCTTCTTTTAATTTATATAAATCAAGTTCCATTTTTTTATAAGTTTAAAATTTATTATTTAAGTATTCTAATAATGCTTCCATGCGTGGACGAATTGTTTCTACATGAGAAGGTCCAATAATTCTAATATAATCTTCCATTTGCTCTTTTAGCGGTTGCCAAATTGTATCGTATTCTCTTCGCATATCATCTTGCCACATTGGACTGACTTTATCATGGCTTTGCTCAACGTCTGTTTCAAATGTTATTCTAACTAAATTATTAAAATCTTCTAATTTTTCGAGAAAAACCATACCTGTTATTGCTAAATCGTTTGCTGACATTTTATTTATTTTTTAAGATATTAGTAATTGAAATTAATTCTGTGTTGAAGCTATCGCTTACAAAATAAGGTTTAAAAATAGTGCTTGTTTCTGTGCCAATATTTTGATATAATGCTCGCACAGGCTTTGTGTCAAATTCATTATTAAGCATTGACGCTAACTTATTTCCAATAAAAAGCACTGAATTTTGATACTTCATTTGTAAAGCTATTCTATGATTGAAGAAAACCAAGTCGTTGTTTAGTAAAATACTTTTTAATGAAATTGTGCTTTCAAAAAGGAAAATGGTATGTATCCCTTTTTCTGACCCTTTTGAATAAATATTTTGTAATTTAGTTCCTATTTCTGATAACTGCTGACTGTTATATTTTCCGGACTGATAACACAATTCATCAATTTTTTGAGGTTCTGTCAATATTAAGTATATATTTGGTAGTTTATTAAGTTTGTTTTCATCAATTTTTTGTCGTTTTTCCAACTCTAAATTGATTTTTTCTATATTTTCAATTATTTCATTATTTTTTGTAATGTATTTATTTGATTGATTAATTGATAAAGTTTCTTTTGCAATTATATTATTACTTTTGTTCCAAGGTGAACCTTGTATTGATTTATCAACAAAATAAATTTCGGATTTGTTCGGTTGTTTATTTGTTAAAGTGCTTATTATTATTGAGTTTATCATACCATAATTGGCGAGAAAATCTGTGCCGAGAATAATAATATTTTCTTGTTTTCTTCTTCGCAAAACAATATTTGCTTTTCCCCTTACATTGTAATTTTGACCTATCCAAAGTGCAATGGGATTTTCTGCGGAATACCAACTATCTTTACCGAGACCACCATCGTATTCAGGTAGTTGTGCAAATTTTTCAATTTCGTTGTCGGTTTGCCAAGTATTAGAAGATAGTAAAAATTGAAGTTGATTGTTTTCTATTAAACTTGGTTGTTCCTTTCCGTTAAAAATATAATTTTTTTGTTTTTTAGAATACTTTTGTTGTGATTTTTCTGCATATTTTAATATTTCATCACTACTTAGATATGCTACACGTCCAAATTTATTTGAACCATTTGCTCCAAGACTGCTATTTACAACCAACTTACCTACACTGTCGCATTTTTTTATTAATTCTCTACCTTCTTTTTCAAATTCCATTATTCCGTCTGGACTTTTCATTTTTAATGCGGCTCTTATAGGAATATTAGAAAAAATACTCTCTCTTTGTTCTAAACCTTTAACTGAAAATGTTTGTGAACTTAAAAGTAAATGAATACCAAAACTTCGTCCTTTTGAGACAATAAATTGTAATAAATTTGAGACTTCTCTTGCGTGTTGTTCAGATACTTGTGCAGGGTCTTCGTTACGTGTGAAAAATATTTGATATTCATCTACAACGATTAAAATTCTGGGCAATTTAATATTTGAAATTTTGTTTCTGAAATCATCGTATAAATTAATATTGTGTTCATTAAATAGTTTCATTCTGTTTGCAAATTCGGTTTTTATGTCATTTAAAACACTTCTTGCAAAATTAGGTTCAGTCATTAAACTAATAATTTCTGCATGTGGTAAATTTTTAAACGATTGAAACTCTACGCCACCCTTACCGTCGATTAAATAAAATTTTAATTCATCTGGACTGTAACGCATTGCAAAACTCATTACAATATTATTTAGTAAAACAGATTTACCACTTCCGTTTGTTCCTGCAACAATACCATGTGCAGTAATTTGTTCACCTGAACTATTGAAACGAAATTCAATATTGTTATCACGTCCAATTTTACCAACTGGGGCTTTTATTTCTGAAATTGAGCTTTCTTGCCACCATTTATTTTCTGCTAATTCAATTGTGTCTGCAAATAAAATTCCTTTTTCAACAGGTTTATTTTTACTAATTTTTCCAACTATTTGATTAATGATATCTTCTGATGGTGAATTATCAGGAATAAAGTTGAAAATTGTTTTGCCGTTTTGTTTAATAGGATTGTTATTTTTAACTAAATCTATATATCCAGCGTTTTCAAATTTTTTCAAATCTATATTTTTAGGAATATCAAAATCTGAATTAATAAGAACAAAAACATATTTTCCTGTAATATATCCCTTATTTGCAATATTTTGCAACTTTTCGGTTGCTCTTGCTTCGTATTGATTTGGAAAATCTGCCGCAAAAACAAACTCAAATTTTTCGCCAGTATCTTCTACAATTGTTTCAAAAGTTTTATTTTCAGATAAGCCATATGCAAAATTTGTATTCCGCATATCTTCTTCAATATCATTTAAAACACGATAACTATCACTAAAATTAGTTTCGTTTTTTCTGACATTTAAAAGATTTGCTATTGGAAATGAGCTACCATATCCAACAGGGTCTATAAATGAAAATTTTGAAGAATAAGGTAAACCGCTTGCAATTCGCATTATTATTGATTGCATTAAAGAATTTGCTTTTTCTTTTGTAGCATTATTGTGAATTATAAAAATACTTTTTCCTTGTGAAATAAATGGTATATATGCAGGAACACTAAAATTATTATTTGTCGATGTGTATTTTCCAACACATAAATAATTATCAATTAATGTATTAGGTTGCCATTTGTTCCATGTTTGAATATCCCAACTATTTTGTAAATGTGCAGGAATTTCTTTTATTTCATTTTGTAACCTTTTTAATTTGTTTGTAAATATTTCAAATGTTTCTTTTTTTATATTGTCAATCATATTAGTCAATTTACTTCTCTCCTGATTTAAAAGACTGTTTAATTGACTTATTTTATTTTCAAGTAGTTTTTTTTGTTTTTCTAATTCTGTAATTTTTTCTTTACATTTTGGAACAAGAAAAATACCGACAATTATAATAAATAAGATATAAAATATAATCAAATTAGTATTTTGGTCGGCAAGTTTGGAGTTAATTTGTATTAGTTCTTTTTGTTTTTCGTTTTTTTTGTGATTTTGTTGATTTATTCCCGTTTTCATTGCTCCAAATTCTACGGCATATTTCTCTTTAATTTTATCTGGAATAAAAAGAGGAATTGAAATATTTATATTTCCATCTTTATTTACTGAATTTTTCATTTTACGTTCTGACTTATCAAGTTTTTTAAAATTTTCTTGATAATCACTCCATTCTTTAATCTTTCTTTCTGTAAATTTGTTTTTTAATTCCATTTTTTTTAAATTTTATATTCTTTTATTACTGAAGTTTCGGAGCATCTTTAGTCTTTATTTTACAAGTTTTTATTTTAC
>JAOZQN010000301.1 GCA_029932195.1 Bacteroidales bacterium
CTGTTTTTGTAATCATATCAGCCTTATTTGCAGGCTTTTTAGTTTCAAATATTACTCCAACATTTGATTTATTATCATTACCAGCATAAATTGCAAGGTCGGTTCGTCCTTTTGTATTTACTTCATTATTTTGATAAAAAGTATTTTTAAAAAATTGTATTAATAAGTTTTTTAAATGCTCTTCACTTTCATTATCATCAATTTTATTAATAATTGTTTGAAGATTTGTTTTAAAATTTTCAAAATTAGTTCTACTAACCTTTTCTTTTTTATAAGCAGGATTTATTGATTGTACAGGTATTTTAATTTTTAATTTCATGTTTTTTTTCTTTGTTTTTTATCTTCGTAATCAGACATACTGCTAATAGGTTGTAGTTTAGTAAGTTATTCTATTATTTCTATTTGGTAAAAAAGTGTAGAATATGGAGGAATTTCACCATTTTGTGTGCTTCCATATCCTTGATTATAAGGGACTATAACATCAGCCTTGCCTCCTTTTTTCATTAATAAAATTCCTTCTAAAAGTCCAGAATTAAAACTACTATTACTCAACGTAATTTCACAAGTATCACAGATTGCAAATATCTCATCTTTATTTAAAATCTTCTCGTTATAAATTATTTTTATATCATTACCAATTTCTACCTCTTCACCTTTGCCTTCTGTGAGTTCGTAGTAATAAATTCCACTATTTGTAATAGAATCTGGCTCTGTTGTTTTATTAAAATAGATATATTTTTTTATTTCACTATCTTCCATAATATCAGGATTTTCTGATAGAACTTGGATTTCGTAAATTAGAGCCGAGTTTTCAGTAATATTTGCAGGAGGATTTTCGCCAAAAGCCATTTCTGGTGGGATAAAAAGTTGTCCCATACTACCCTCTTTCATCAAAGTTAGCCCTTCACTCAAGCCTTCTGGAAGCTCGCTTGAACCAACTATTAATTCAAAATTAAAATTATTATCAACTTCGGACTCATCAAGCAGACTTAATTTATAAGCTATTTCTAAATCTTGATTTTCTGTAATTGGATTGCCAACTCCTTCAAAATAAGAATGGTAAAAGACAGAGTTTTCTGTGTTTGTTGTAATACTATCCAAATTTAAAATATATTGAAAAAAGATACTCGTGTTTTGTGCAAGTTGATTATCTGCATTAATTCTAAAATAAAAAACCAGAGTAGAATAGGGTGGGATTGCTCCAATTTGCTTTTTGCCGTATGCCTTATTGTAAGGAAAAATTAAAATTCCAACTCCTCCTTTTTTGAAAATTTCCACAGCTTCGTTCCAACCTGCCATTATTTCCTTATCTCCTGCAGCGAAAACAAAGTTCTCGTTTTCTGCAAATATGGACAAATCGTCGTCGAGATTAAAACCAGTATATTCTACCGACAAAGAATCGCCATCTTTTATAGTCGCTCCACCTCCCAAGTCTCTGACAAAATAATAAATTCCTCCGTCGCTTTTTACAAATTCATAATCAATACCAAGTTCTTGGATATAATCTTCTATTTGTCTTTCTTCGTCGTCCATTAACTCTCTGTTTTTTAGACAGGAAGAAAATAAAATTAGAAGTGAAAATATTATTATTTTATTGAAATTCATTTCTTTTAATTTTTAGCGTTGTTAGTCAAAAGGAGACTTTAAGCCACCCTTTGACTTTGAGAAGCTTATTTATAAATATCTTCTCTATACTTATCATCTTCGCCTTCCAACATGCTTAGATAGCTATTATATCGCCACCATGCAATCTCATCTTTTTCTGAGGCATATTTTACGGCACAATCGGGTTCGTGTGTGTGTGTACAGTTGTGAAATTTGCAGTTTGGTAGCAAAGCAAAAATTTCGGGAAAATTATGTGCAATATCTTCTTTACTCATATCTACTGTTCCAAAACCTTTTATTCCTGGAGTATCAATTATTGAGCCACCAGACTGTAAATCAAACATTTCGGCAAAAGTTGTTGTGTGTTTTCCACTTTGGTGATATTCCGAAATCTCATCTGTTTGAAGTTGCAAACTAGAGTCTAACTGATTAATTAGAGTAGATTTTCCTACTCCCGAATTTCCCGAAAGTAGGCTTACTTTATTATTTAGAAGAGATTTTATTTTATCAAGATTAATATTTTCTGTAGCTGATATTTGAAAACAATTGTAACCAATTTTTTCGTATTCTTTTATTAAGGCATTCATATATAGCTTATTGTCTTCTGAATAAATATCAATTTTATTAAAAACAATTTTTGCTGGGATTTTATAAATTTCGGCAGTAACCAAAAATCTGTCAATAAATTGGAGGGTAGTTTCGGGTTTTGATAGTGAAACTAGTAGAACGGCTTGGTCTATATTTGCGGCTATAACATGTTTGCGACGAGAGAGATTTGTAGATTTTCGAATAATATAATTTTTGCGAGGCATTATTTTTTTTATAACAGCAGTCTCTCCTTTTTTTGTTTCAAATTCCACAAAATCGCCAACAGCAATTGGATTTGTTGTTCGCTCGCCTCTCAATTTTAATTTACCTCTAATTTTGCATTTCTCAATCCTTCCTTCATATCTAACTGAATACCAACTCCCCGTCGATTTAACAACTAATCCTTTCATTATTTGCGATTTTTGATTTACGATTTACGATTTTTGATTTACGATTTACGATTTTTGATTTACGATTTTTGATTTACGATTTTTGATTTTTGATTTACGATTTTTGATTAGCTTACTTTAAATAATATAATTTCATGTGTCCACCAATTATAAATCGTAAATTGATTTTTTATCTTTTATCAAGTTCTTTTTTTATGATTGCAGCAAATTCGTAGTCTTCCTCTTCAATTGCTATCTCCATCATTTTATTGAGCTGTTCTACTGTTTTATCTTTCACTGCTGTATCATCTTGTGCTTCAACAGGTTGTTCCGAGTTCCCATTTTTATCGGAAGGAAGTCTTATTCCTGTTTTATCTAAAATATCTGGTTTGATAAAAATTCTACTTCTAAATCTTAAAGCCAAAGCTATTGCATCTGAGGGTCTTGCGTCTATTTTTACAATGGCACTTCCTCGTTCGCAAACTAATTCAGAGAAGAAAATTCCATCTTTAAAATCAATAATATTAACCTCAATAATACTTATCGCAAAAGATGAAGCCATTTTCACAAAAAGGTCGTGTGTGAGTGGTCTTACTGGCATTAATCCTTCTTTTTCTATTGCAATTGCTTGTGCTTCAGTAGCTCCAATAACTATTGGTAGTTTTATATCTCCATCAATTTCTTGCAAAACGAGAGCATAAGCACCAGTTTGAGTTTGGCTATATGAAATTCCTGCAACTTCAAGTTCTATTTTTTCCATATTATCTAAATTTAGAGGCTGTTAAAAAATAATTTTCCAATTTGCTCTATAATAATTTACTATTTATCAAGCGAAAGCCAATTAAAAACTAAACACTTCTTATAAGAAGTCTAATTTTACAAAAATATTAAAAATTTAATAAAAAAGAGTATTTTTAATATTTTTTTTGTATCCTTGTATTATTAAAATTGTTAAATTGCTAAGGAAGTGTTTAGTTTTTAGTGCTTAGTTTTTAATTAGTGTCTGTTCATAAAGTGTTTGATTTTTTTAAAATAAAGATTTTTGATGAGTTTTTAATTTTTTTTATTGAAGCAAATGCCTTTCAACACTTTGTTAAATTTTTAATTTCTAGTGTTTAGTTTTTAATTCCTTAGGCGAAAGCTAATTTAAAACTAAAAGCTAAATACTTTTTTAGTCAAACTGCTTAATCTGAAAAATGGAAATATTTAAAACAATAAAATCTTTACAAGAAAGGATTTCATTTTTAAAAAAAGAAGGAAAAACTATTGGTTTTGTTCCTACTATGGGGGCATTACATGAAGGGCATATCTCATTGATAAATAGAAGTGTAGAAGAAAATAGTTTTACAGTATCAAGTTTATTTATAAATCCTACACAATTCAATAATTCCGAAGACTTAGAAAAATATCCTCGCACTTTTGATGAGGACAGCGAAAAATTGCAATCAGCAAAATGCGATATTTTATTTTTCCCCTCATCTCAAGAAATGTATCCCGAAAATGAAAAGGCACAGCAATTTGATTTTGGAAAAATAGCAACCGTTATGGAAGGAAGATTTCGTCCAGGACATTTTAACGGTGTGGCTCAGATTGTTAGTAAATTATTTCGTATCGTAAAACCTACAAGAGCATATTTTGGACAAAAAGATTTTCAGCAACTGGCAATTGTTAAAAAACTAAACACCAATTATTTAAAAGAATTAAAAATAGAAATTGTTGCTTGTAAGATAATTAGAGAAAAAGATGGTTTGGCAATGAGTTCACGAAATTTACGTTTAAATAAAGATGAACGACAAAATGCAAGTCTTATTTCTAAAACATTATTTACAACAAAAGAACTCAAAAATAAAATGGACGTAAAAAATCTCAAAAAATGGGTTTTGGAAAAAATAAATAAGAATAAATATTTAGAATTGGAATACTTTGATATTGTAGATAATCAAAATCTTGACTCAATAAGTAACTGGGACGAAAAAAACAATAAAACGGCCTGTATTGCAGCTTATTGTGGAGAAGTTAGGCTTATAGATAATATTGCTATTACATAAAAAAAAGTTTTTTACTTGCTTTTTAGATGTGAAAATAAAAAAAATGGAATATAATTTGTATTAATATTTTTACAATATCAAAATTATTTTTATCTTTGGAAATTCCTATAACAAGGCAAAGCAGTTAAATTTTGTAACAAGGTACTATGAATACATCAAATATATCAGATTTCAGTAAATATATATACTCTCTTTTTCATGATATTAATCAAAATGATTTAGAATATATCTATAAAGGTGATGTTACACCAGAACTAATATCCAACATTCTTAATCTTGCAAAAACAAATCTTGCAAATTCAAAAGATACAATGAAAGTTCGGTCTCGAATCTACTTTATTATGGGAGAGGGCTTGCAAAATGTAACAAGACATAAAGACGAATCGGATAATTCAGAATTGGACAGCCTAATTGTTATTAACAAAAAGAAAGAAAAATATGCAATAACTACAGGAAATCCTATAAAGAAAGAAGGGATATCTGACTTAAAAGAAAAAATAGACAACATTAATAGTATGAGTGTCAGCGAATTAAGAAATTTTGCTCGTTATATTAGAAAAACATTAAAGCTTACAGAAAAAGGTGGAGCAAGTTTAGGTTTGGTCGAAATAGCCAAACGCTCAGGAAATAAGCTCACCTATACTTTTAAAGATATAGAAAGTGATGCTTCGATATCTTATTTTTATTTTAATACCGAAATTCTTACAAATCACATAAAAACAGATAATTTACGAGAAAAAGATACCAATTATTTAGAAAAAGTGAAAAAATTTCATGAATTTTTAAATGAAGAAAATATCTTACTCAGTTTCAAAGGTGATTTTAATCAAGAAAATGTTTTATATTTGCTTGATATTTTAAAAGGTCAAATGCCTGCTTCTACTCTCACAATAAAGGTAAACAATATTCTTATTGAGATTCTGCAAAATATATCCAAACATGCTGATAACATAAATAAGATAACTGAATGGAAACCTGGAATATTTTTTATTCATAAAAAAGATGGTAAGTTTATTCTTACAGCATCTAATTATATTTTAAATTCAAAGGTAAGCGAACTTTCCGAAAGTATAGAATTAGTAAATAGTCTTGACAAACAAGAAATTAAAAATTTGTATAAAACTAAAATCCTCGACCAAGAAGAAGAAATTAGCTCAAAAAAGACTGGTCTTGGAATAATTGATATAAAAAAACGTTGTAAAAACAACTTCAATTATAATTTTTTGAAAATTGATAATAAACATTCATTTTTTACATTACAAATAATAATTTAAGTAATGAATGATTAATAACGAACAATGAATAATTTTGTAATTACATGAAATACAGAAGTGTTGTTTTAATTTGTTTAGTTACTTAGGACAGAAATCATAAATGAGTTATCTTATTATACTTTTTGTATTTGTAGATATTCAAAAACTTTAAATTAAAAATTTTAATAAATTACGCATATATTATGACTCCATTAATTTTAGAACCAACAGCAGATACTCCAAAAATACATTTTGATGCAAATAAAGGTTATTTTGAAGTTGCAAACTTATCTTTGCCAGAAGATGCAGTTGAATTTTACAAACCTGTAATGGCATGGCTAAATGAATACAAACAAAATCCAAATAGTTTAACTACTTTTAATTTTAATTTGGAATATTTTAACACTGCTTCGTCTAAACAAATAAT
This sequence comes from Bacteroidales bacterium, assembly GCA_029932195.1. Classification (GTDB taxonomy): domain Bacteria; phylum Bacteroidota; class Bacteroidia; order Bacteroidales; family JAOZQN01; genus JAOZQN01. Next base: position 6,311 of record JAOZQN010000301.1, read on the forward strand.
TCAGATATTATTGCTACTCGAAAACATGCACAAAATAAATAAAGTGCTTATTCGTTGGCATTATAAAGATATTGATGAAGACATGCAAGACTTGGGAGAGGAATACGACGACATTATTGACGTAGATTTTGAAATGGTAGAATACTAAAGTCTTTAATTTTAAGTGTTTAGTTTTTAATTAGCTTTCACTTGATAATTTAGTGAAAATAAATTAAGAATGACTATTATGGTAATAATACCAAATAATCATTCTTAAATTTTTATTTTAAAATTTAAAAGTCGCTTGCTTGATTTGCAGTAATTGCTACAAGATTTACAATATCGCTAACAGAGCAACCTCTTGAAAGGTCATTTATTGGAGCAGCAAGTCCTTGCAAAATAGGACCTACAGCCTCTGCACCTGCTAACCTTTGCACTAATTTATAAGCAATATTTCCAACTTCTAATGTTGGGAAAATTAATACATTTGCTTTTCCAGCTATCTCACTATTTGGGGCTTTACTGTTTCCTATTGCTTCTATAATTGCAGCATCTGCTTGCAATTCTCCATCAATTTTTAATTCAGGAGCTAATTTTCTTGCTATTTCTGTAGCATTTCTAACCTTATCAACCATTGGATGTTTTGCACTTCCCATTGTAGAAAAGCTCAACATTGCTACACGTGGTTCAAAACCAGCAATTGCTTTTGTTGTTTTTGCTGTAACAACCGCTATTTCAGCAAGTTCTTTTTCCGTAGGGTCAGGGTGAACAGCACAGTCGGCAAAAACAAGCAAACCTTTTTCTCCAAAATTTTCATCTTTCAAAACCATAATAAATGCCCCTGATACAACACTTATTCCTGGAAGAGTTTTAATATATTGAAAAGCAGGACGAATAGTATTTGCCGTAGAACAAATTGCTCCCGCAACCATTCCGTCAGCATCTTTTGCTTTAATCATCATTGTTCCAAGATAATATGGGTTTTCCAATTGCTCGTAAGCCTGCTCTTTTGTCAGCCCTTTGTGTTTGCGAATTTCTACCATAATTTTGGCATACTCTTCTTTTTTCTCAAATTTTGATGGTTCAATAATTTCAGCTTTATTAATATGCTCTAAATTATTTTCTTCTGCAAATTTATAAATTTTTTCTTTATCACCTATCAAAATTATTTTTGCAATCTTCTCACCAAGTAATTGATTAGTAGCATTTAATGTTCTTGGTTCTTCACCTTCTGGCAAAACAATTGTTTGTATATTTTGTTTTGCTTTTTCTTTAATTTGAGTTAATAAATCCATTTATTTATTTTTAAAGTTTATAAAAGTTTTTCTAATAAATTATTTATATCTACTTTACTATCAATAATTTTTATAAGCTCGGATATTTCTACACGTTCTTGCTCCATACTATCTCTATGTCTTAGTGTTACTGTGTTATCCTCTTTTGTTTGGTGGTCTATTGTAATGCAAAAAGGTGTTCCAATTGCATCTTGACGGCGATAACGTTT